>DMLD01000176.1 GCA_003453515.1 Lachnospiraceae bacterium | reverse complement strand
TGCATTCATAAGCAGATATGCGTATGTAACTACTATTCACGGCAAAAAAGCCTTGAAAAACCACTCCTTATACTGTATAATAGCTAAAGCGTTTTCATAATATGGGAAATACCGTGAGCATCGGTTTTCCTGTGATAAAACTAATCAGTGAGGTGAAAGTCATGAGTGATAATGAAAAGATAGAGGGTGCACCGGACGGATGCTCGTCAAACTGCTCCAGCTGCGGTATGGATTGCCCGAGCAGAAGGGATCCTGCCGATCTGATAGCTTCGCCGCATGAGGGAAGCACGATCAAAAATGTGATCGGTGTCATCAGCGGCAAAGGCGGCGTAGGTAAATCCGCCGTGACAGAGCTGCTCGCGACCAGATTTGCTGCAGCAGGAAAGCATGTCGGCATACTCGACGCCGACATAACCGGTCCCTCGATACCGAAGGCATTCGGCGTACACACACGCGCCATGGGCGACGAGACGACCATTTATCCGGTAACGACCGAAAAGCTCGGCATAGATCTTATGTCGATCAATCTGCTTTTGGAAAATGAGACCGATCCCGTAGTGTGGAGAGGTCCGGTCATCGCAGGAACGGTAAAGCAGTTTTACACGGATGTTTTGTGGAAGGATATAGATTACCTTTTCGTGGATATGCCTCCCGGCACCGGCGATGTCGCACTAACCGTTTTCCAGAGCATACCGCTTGACGGGATCATCGTGGTGACGACCCCTCAGGATCTGGTATCCATGATAGTCGGAAAGGCCATAAAAATGGCATCCCTTATGAATATACCGGTTCTCGGACTCATAGAGAACATGAGTTATGTAACATGTCCCGACTGTGGGAAAAGGCTCGAGATATTCGGAAAAAGCAATATCGAGGCAGTTGCCTCCGACTACGATCTTCCGGTGCTCACACGCATGCCGATAGATCCCGGTTTTGCTCAGGCAGTGGACGAGGGCAGGATCGAGTACTACGGCAATCCGCAGGTTTTGGGTGCCATAGATGAAGCTGTAAAGAGCTTGGATAAATAAACGATAAAGAATAAAAAAGAACCATACAGGTAAAAAGCATGGATAACATATGTTATATATTCGGCGCCGGCGAGCGTTCACCAAAAAGTATAACTCTTTCACCGGATGATCTGGTCATTGCCGCAGACGGTGGCTTTGACTACCTCGAAGAAATAGGTCTTCGTGCAGATATCGTTCTGGGGGATTTTGACTCAGTGATATCCTACGATCTGCCATCGGATGCGATACGCTATCCGAGGGACAAGGACGATACTGATATGATGCTTGCCATAAAGCTGGGGCTTAGCAAGGGATATAAGGAATTTATCATATTCGGCGGTCTCGGCGGCAGGCTCGATCACTCGCTCGGCAACATCCAGCTTTTGCTGTATCTCTCCAAAAACGGTGCCACGGGGACCCTGTATGCCAAGGACTACGCGGTAAAGGCGGTTTCCGGCGGCTCAATAGTGCTCGGCAAGGACCCTGTGTTCAACTTTGCCGGAAACCTGTGCTCTGTCTTTGCACTTGACAGACACTGTCACAACGTTACCATAACAGGGCTTAAATACGAGGTCAGCGGCGCCGACTGGTACAACCACATCCCCATAGGCGTAAGCAACGAGTTCACAGGCAAGCGCGCCGTGATCTCCTGCACCAAGGGCTCTATCGCCGTACTCTGGCAGCTGCCTCCGCACTAGTCCTTAACTCATTAGTCCCTAACTCTTATCATCGGTCTCACATAGCAGCCTGTCTGATCGACCGGAAATCCGTAGCTTATGATATCACCCTCGGCTGATACAAACTCTGTCGTACCCTCGTTCTCTCCGGGATCGACAAGTCTTAGATTGTTTACCTTTGTCTTGAGTATATCCTCATATTTATCTATATCAGACTCGGACGGTATATACACCTTGTTCGGAAGAGTTGACGAATCATCAGCGTCCAACGGCGAATCACTCATCGCCGATTCCTCATACATGTAGAAATTATTTTTCAAAAATCTGTTGTTCAGATAGTGTCTGAGCGAGCTGCTGCCCCAATCCGCCGAAACAGGCTCGTGGGTGTTGAAGCATATGTCCTTAAGAGGTTCGTTCGCGATGAGCACTGTCTCTGAGTCCTTGTGCTCAAGCACGATCCAATCAAGCTTTCCGAATTTTACCTTGTGTCCGATATCAGTCTGACTTATGATCTCTTGCTCGAGAGACACCGCCTTCTCCCAACCGCCGCTCACATCACCGCCGACTCTGTAGGACTTGACCGCGAGTGAGTTTAAGTTGACAAATGCCTCCATATCGCCGATGATCACGCGCGTTACGGGTATCTTGTAGCATACGACAAAGGCTATACCGAGAACCAAAAGCGCAAGCAGTATCCACCTTACGATGCCGCTCCCGCCGTCCTGCCTTCTGTCCTCTGCCTGGCGCTCTCCGGCGCTCATCATAACGGTCCTCTCTGTACTCTCCGATGTCTCGGGAAGCTGCGCCTTCATGGCATCAGCTATGCGTCCGCACTCAAGACTTAGCTCCCTGCATTCTTCCATCTTGGAAAAATCACCGGCATCCTCGGGTGAAAGCTCGGCAAGCTCGGCAAATTCATCCTCCATCCGACGATAGATCCTGTATTTTTCTTCAACCTTGAGTATACAGTCAGTGCCGCTCTTGAGTGTGATCAGCCACTCAAAGCGTTCACGCGGCGAACGGTTCATCAGCCTTTTTTTCACACGATTCTGCTTTCTGTCAGCCAGTGCCATAAGCATCCTCCTCTTTAAAAACACATCGGATATAACAAGGATACACTGACAAACGTCAGTGTATCCCCAAAAATACTATTTTATATACGGATCACTGTTTTCCCTTATCTCTCTTGCGGTTGCGGCTTCCGCCTTCAACGCCCTTCTTGTTGCTCTTGGAATAGGTCTCCGTCTTCTTGACAGCTGCCTTGCCCCTGCCTGAGAACAGATACCACAGCGGAGAAGCAACGCAGATCGATGAATATGTACCTGCAAGCAAGCCTACGATAAGCGGGATAGCAAACTGTCTGACCGATGATACTCCAAGCACCGCAAGCATGAATACCATGATAAATGTGGTGATCGAGGTATTGATCGAACGTGACAGGGTCTCTGTAATGGACCTATTGATGATCTCCTTCAGATCGTCACGTGAATTTGCCTTGTTGCGGTTCTCCCTGATTCGGTCAAATACGACGATGGTATCGTTTATCGAATATCCGACGATCGTGAGCATAACCGCTATGAACGTTGAGCCTACCTGGATAAACTGACCGAACAATACATAAACCGTAAATACCACCAGCACATCGTGGCACAGTGCAAGCACCGCTGCACCCGCCGTTGCGATGTGGCGGAAACGGATCCATATGTAGAGCAGCATACATGCAACCGCTATAAGTGTTGCTATGATCGCATCCATCTGCATCTCATTTGATACCGAAGCGGATATGGTCTCTGACTCAACCTTATCCTCTGTGGTATTGAACTTCTTTGCAAGCTCCGAACGCACCTCGGCGGACTGATCCTCGGTAAGTGCTGTTGTACGGATCGTGATCTTCTTCACTCCCTGGTCATCCGAGGATGAAACCTCACCGTTCAAGCCTGTCACGGACTTGACTACATCTACGACCTCATCCTTGAGTTCATCGGTGATCTCGGTATTCTCATCTATGGAAACCGCAGTTGATGTACCTCCGACGAAATCAAGACTGTAGTTGAGCAGCGATCCTCTCTGGGTACCATTGAAGATAAGTCCTCCAACACAGAGCACGATCACCACTGCACCCACGATACAATAAATCTTTGAGTGTCCGAGGAAATCAATGGTCTTGTGCTTTTTCTGCACTCCGTAGAGCTTGACGTTACCGGCACCGAAGCCTGAGAACGCATACATGAGCCATCTTGTAACAAATATAGCTGTGACCATCGAAAGGAGGATACCGATCGCAAGAGTCTGTGCAAAGCCCTTGACCGTACCTGATCCTCTCAAATAAAGCACAAATGCTGCGATCAGAGTAGTCACATTACCGTCTATGATTGCGGAGAGCGCATTTTTGAAACCATTCTTTATGGCAGAATTGACTGTCTGCCCCTTTGAAAGCTCCTCACGTATTCTTGTAAAGATGATACAGTTCGCATCGACCGCCATACCGACACTGAGGATGATACCGGCGATACCCGGCAATGTCAGTGTCACATTCAGGACGTTGAGCACGACAAGCATCATAAGGATGTAGAACGAAAGCGCGATAGCTGCTGCTACACCCGGCAGTCTGTACATAACGATCATGAAGAGAGCAACAAGGATGAAGCCTATGATACCTGCTATAAGCGAGGTCTCAAGCGCTGTACTTCCAAGCGTTGCTCCAACGACGTTGTCATGGATGTTTTCGAGCTCGAGCGGAAGTGCACCGATACGAAGCGTGGAAGCCAGGTTCTCAGCCTCACGGAACTCCTCAAAGCCTCCCTCGATCACACACTCACCGTCAGTGATCGCCGACTTGATGTTTGGCGCACTTACAAGCTTGTCATCATAGATAATAGCCAGACGCTCGTTCACATGGTCTGATGTGACATCACCAAACTTCTTGGCACCCTTACCTGTAAACTTGATCTGTACGATATTCTCGGTCTTTCCGGATGTGGATGTCTGGGTCGTAGCAGTTGCCTCCT
>DMLD01000015.1:13139-18837 GCA_003453515.1 Lachnospiraceae bacterium | reverse complement strand
GATATAAGGATAGAAAACGCAAAAAAGATATCAGAGCTTGATCTCCCGGGCTATTCTCTGGGAGGGCTCGCGGTAGGTGAGACGCATGAGGAGATGTATCATATATTAGATGTGACAGTGCCTCATCTGCCCAAGGACAAGCCTGTTTATCTGATGGGCGTCGGCACGCCTGCCAATATGTTGGAGGCGATAGACCGGGGAGTTGATTTTTTTGACTGCGTATACCCTTCAAGAAACGGACGCCACGGACACGCCTACACAAGCTTCGGAAAGCTCAATCTCAACAATGCAAGATTTGAGAAGGATGATCGCCCCATAGAAGAGGGCTGTGGCTGTCCGGCGTGCAAAAACCACACAAGAGCCTACATCAGGCATTTGCTAAAGGCAGGCGAGATGCTTGGACTAAGACTCCTGGTATTACATAACCTGTATTTTTACAACAAACTAATGGAGCAGGCAAGAGCAGCCATCAGGGAGGGGTGCTACGCTTCCTTTAAAAAAGAAAAGCTTGATGCCATGTCATCCGGAGAGGTATGATTGCTTATGCTGTCTTAAGAGAATATATTTGTCATATATGGTACAACGTTAACCGGCCAACGGAGCAGAATCAAGTTAGTTTCAGAGGGACTGTCAAAAGCGTCGGTGCGCAGGCTTGGTATTTTCAAGCCGTGCACCGCTACGGTTTTGAATAGGCGCAAGCGGATCCCGATGAAACAACTTGATCTGCGGTTGGCTGTGGGTGTGTATAGATAACCTAAAATAAGATAACCGTGACTTCATCGGGCGAAACCTGACGGAGTCTTGGAAATAAAAGAAAATGGAGGAACAAAAATGGGTTCAGCAGGATCAACGATCGGAATAATCGCGTTATATGTGGTAATAATAGGAGCATTTTACTTCATAGCGATCCGTCCGAACAAGAAGAGAGAAAAGGAGCACGCTGCTCTGGTAAACGCTGTAGAGGTAGGAGACTCAATACTGACAACGAGCGGATTCTACGGAGTGGTTATCGACATACCGAGTGATGATGTGATCATAGTGGAATTCGGAAGCAACAAAAACTGTCGTATACCTATGCAGAAAAATGCAATAGTAGAGGTCGAGAAGGAAAACGAAGAGAGCTGACGGAAAGGGCGTAGATATGGGGAAGATACTTGTGACCGGAGGCACGGGATACATAGGCTCGCATACATGCGTGGAGCTTATCGACCGTGGCTATGAGGTGGTAATATTTGACAATCTGTACAACTCAAAGGAGGATGTGCTGGATCGAATAGAAAAGATCACGGGAGTAAGGCCGGCATTTTATAAGGCGGATCTTCGGGATAAGGAGAGTATGCGTCCGGTCTTTGAGGAAAACAAATTTGATGCCGTGATCCACTTTGCGGGACTGAAGGCAGTCGGGGAATCCGTTGAAAAGCCCTTGCTTTATTATGAGAACAATATATCCGGAACCATCAAGCTATGTGAGCTGATGAATGAGTACGGCTGCAAGAGGATCATATTCAGCTCGTCGGCGACAGTGTACGGAGATCCCGCGCAGATACCGATCACGGAGGAGTGCCCGAAGGGACAGTGTACCAATCCCTATGGCTGGACAAAGTCCATGCTCGAGCAGATACTTTCGGATATATGGAAGGCGGATAATGAGTGGAGCGTTGTTCTGCTCAGATACTTTAACCCTATCGGGGCACACGAGTCCGGACTGCTTGGAGAGTCGCCGAACGGCATCCCCAACAACCTGATGCCGTATATCATGCAGGTCGCAGTCGGCAAGCTGCCCGAGCTTGGGGTGTTCGGAAACGATTATGATACGCCGGATGGCACCGGAGTCAGGGACTATATACATGTTGTGGATCTCGCGAAGGGGCATGTCAATGCGGTCGAAAAGGTAGTCGGCACCAACGAGGTAAATGTATACAATCTGGGGACGGGAAACGGATATAGCGTGCTTGATATAGTGAAGGCGTTTGAGGAAGCCAACGATATCAAGATACCGTATCAG
This sequence comes from Lachnospiraceae bacterium, assembly GCA_003453515.1. Lineage (GTDB taxonomy): Bacteria > Bacillota > Clostridia > Lachnospirales > Lachnospiraceae > Eubacterium_F. The sequence goes on along the minus strand of DMLD01000015.1, from coordinate 16,832 downwards.
ATCAAGCCCAGGCGCGCCGGCGATATAGCTACCTGCTACGCCGATCCCGCAAAGGCGAAGAAGGAGCTTGGCTGGGAAGCACAGTATGATCTGAAAAAAATGTGCGAGGATTCATGGCATTTTGCAAAAGAGAACTTTTGATGACATGAGTATATTAAAGAAAAATGCCTGATAAAGCGGCTTTATCAGGTGCCGGATCAGATATCAGGGAGGCGGATATGAGCAGAGAGATCATTGATGGCGGTAGAGCGATACTTGGTGTGGAGTTTGGATCTACAAGGATCAAGGCACTTTTGATCGACGAGGACAATAAGGTTATAGCGAGCGGAGATCATGAGTGGGAAAACAGATACGAGGATGGAATCTGGACGTACTCACTCGATGATATATGGGGCGGACTAAACGATGCCTATGCAAAGCTTTCATCAGATGTGGAGGATAAGTATTCCACAAAGATAAAGAAGCTGAAGGCGATAGGCTTTTCCGCGATGATGCACGGCTATATGGCGTTTGACGATCAGGGCGAGCTGCTTGTTCCATTCAGGACGTGGAGAAACTCGATCACGGGAGAGGCGGCGCGTGAGCTGACAAAGCTGTTTGACTTCAACATCCCGGAGCGTTGGAGCATATCGCATCTGTATCAGGCGATCCTCAACAAGGAGGAGCATGTGAGCAGGATCAGCTATCAGACGACACTGGCAGGCTATATACACTGGAAGCTGTCTGGTGAGAAGGTTCTGGGAGTCGGCGAAGCATCGGGCATGTTCCCGATAGACCCCGCTACGGGGCAGTTTGATGCCGGCATGAAGGATAAATTCGATGCGCTGTTAGGCGAAAAGGGCTTAAGCTACAAGCTATCAGACATCTTCCCGAGTGTTCTGACAGCGGGCGAGAAAGCAGGAACACTTACCGCGGAGGGGGCGAAGCTGCTTGATCCGAGCGGTACTTTGGAGCCGGGTATCCCGATGTGCCCGCCCGAGGGAGACGCAGGTACGGGTATGACGGCGACGAACAGCGTGAGACAGCGCACCGGAAATGTAAGCGCCGGTACAAGCGTGTTCTCCATGGTCGTTCTCGAGAAAAATCTGAAGACTGTGCATCCTGAGCTCGATATCGTGACAACTCCGGACGGAAGCGCGGTTGCCATGGTGCACTGCAACAACTGTACCTCCGATCTGAATGCGTGGGTAGGACTGTTTAAGGAATTTGCCGATGCCATCGGTGCCGATGCCGACGTGGGTCAGATCTTTGGAACGCTCTATAAGGGAGCCATGAAGGGAGATACCGACGGCGGAGACATACTTGCCTATAACTATCTCTCGGGAGAGAATATAACAGGACTTTCCGAGGGACGTCCGATGGTCATCAGGACTCCGAACAGCAAGTGGAATCTTGCAAACTTCATGAGAGTACACCTTTACTCAGCATTTGCTACGCTTAAGATAGGAAACGATATCCTGTTCAAGGAAGAGGGCGTGGAAGCCGACAGGATATACGGTCACGGCGGTATTTTTAAGACAAAGGGAGTTGCCCAGCAGATACTTGCGGACGCGCTCGACACACCTATATCCGTGATGGAGACAGCCGGAGAGGGCGGTGCATGGGGTATCGCGGTGCTGGCAAACTATATGGTATCAAAGGCGGACGGAGAGAGCCTTGCCGACTATCTTGACAACAGGGTATTTGCCGGCGAAGAGGGGCTGGAGCTTAAGCCGGATCCCGAGGGCGTAAAAGGCTTTGATATTTTCATAGAAAAGTATAAAAAGGGTCTTGCGGCGCAGAAGGCAGCGGTAGAGTCAGTCACAGCGTGATGAAGCCGCACTTGACACGACGGACGACGGATGATATACTACATACTATCATGAATAGTCAAGGGAGGAAACATGAGATGGAAAGAATACAGACTATAACAACAAGAAATCTTAAGGATACCGTAAAGACAGGCGGCTGCGGCGAGTGCCAGACCTCCTGCCAGTCAGCATGCAAGACATCCTGCACGGTCGGCAACCAGACCTGCGAGAAGTCAAAGCGCTGAGTATCATTACTGAAATCATTGTAGATCATTGAAGGACTTATCTTGATGATAGGTCCTTCTTTCAACGTATCGGAGAATTGGATAATGCTGCATCTTTATAAAAATAATGGCTATAATATAGTGCTCGATGTCAACTCGTCCTCCGTTCACGCGGTGGATGATGTGGTTTTTGATGTCTTAAGTGAGCTGGATGAAAACGACAGGGACAGGTTTCGCGAGGCGGAGCTTGATAGGATATATAACATAGTTTCGGAAAAATATCCTGATGAGAAGCTGACTGTTGATGATATGCGTGATATTTTTAACGAGCTTAAGAGAATGGAGGAGCAGGGAACGCTCTATTCATCTGACTACGACGAGACCGTGATCGACTTCAAGAAAAGGCAGACCGTGGTCAAGGCGCTTTGCCTGCACATAGCGCACGCGTGCAATCTTTCATGTAAATACTGCTTTGCGGGCGATGGAGAGTATCACGGAGACAGGGCGCTCATGAGCCTTGAGGTCGGCAAAAAGGCGCTTGATTTTCTGGTTGCGAATTCCGGGAACAGACGCAATCTGGAGGTGGATTTTTTCGGCGGAGAGCCTCTGCTGAATTTCGATGTGGTGAAAAAGCTGGTCGCTTACGGGCGCGAGCTTGAAAAAAGCCATGACAAGCATTTTCGTTTCACGCTGACGACCAACGGTGTCCTGCTTGATGATGATGTGATAGAGTTTGCCAATAGGGAGATGGACAACATCGTGCTTTCCGTAGACGGAAGGCGTGAGATACACGACAGGATGAGACCGTTCAGAGGCGGCGGCGGTTCGTATGATGCGATCATAGACAGGTTTAAGAAGGTAGCAAGGACGAGAAATGAGGAGCGCTACTATGTCAGGGGTACATTTACCCACTACAATACGGATTTTGTAAAGGATGTGCTGAGCCTCGCGGATGAGGGGTTCACACAGATATCCGTGGAGCCGGTGGTGGCTGATCCTTCCATGGACTACGCGATCACGCCCGAGGACATTCCTATTATATGTGAGGGGTATGATGAGCTTGCCAGGGAGATGCTCAAAAGAGAAAAGGAAGGACGGGGGTTCAATTTCTTCCACTTTATGATAGACTTAAGCGGCGGTCCCTGTGTGTACAAGAGGCTTTCGGGCTGCGGTTCGGGAACGGAATACTTAAGTGTTACGCCGTGGGGAGACCTCTACCCCTGCCATCAGTTTGTGGGCGAGGAGAGCTTCTGCATGGGAAATGTGGATGACGGCGTGACAAATACTGATCTGCGGGATGAGTTCAAGCTGTGCAACGTATATGCCAAGGAAGAGTGCAAAAGCTGCTTCGCCAAGTTTTTCTGCTCGGGAGGTTGCGCGGCAAACGCCTATCATGCGCACGGCGATATCAATTCTCCCTATGAGACCGGCTGCGAGCTGCAAAAAAAGAGAGTAGAATGTGCCATCATGCTGGAGGTGGCAAGGTCGAGAGGAAACTTTTAACTTTTTGTACTTGAAAAATGTATTGGATATGGTTATAATATAGTAGCACATCATAAAATTGGGTTTGAAAGGAGCAATATCGTGGCTTTTGATATTGGTATAGATCTGGGAACAGCAAGTATTTTGGTATATCTTAAGGGAAAGGGCGTCGTACTCAAGGAGCCGAGTGTCGTAGC
>DMLD01000015.1:0-13087 GCA_003453515.1 Lachnospiraceae bacterium | reverse complement strand
TTTGACCGTGACACCAACCGTATCAAGGCGATCGGTGAGGAAGCCAGACAGATGCTTGGAAGGACTCCCGGCAATATAACAGCTATTCGTCCGCTTCGTCAGGGAGTCATCTCCGACTATACGGTGACGGAGAAGATGCTTAAGTATTTCATACAAAAGGCAGTAGGCAAGCAGCATTTCAGAAAGCCTCTTATCAGTATATGCGTGCCCTCACAGGTAACGGAGGTCGAGCGCAAGGCGGTAGAGGATGCGGCATTCCAGGCGGGTGCCAGAGATGTCAAGATCATCGAGGAGCCCATAGCGGCAGCCATCGGTGCAGGTATAGATATATCCAGACCATGCGGTAATATGATAGTTGATATCGGCGGCGGTACGTCTGATGTTGCGGTCATATCGCTGGGAGGTACCGTGGTCAGTGCCTCGATCAAGATAGCGGGAGACGACTTCGATGACGCGCTGGTTCGCCACATGAGGAAGGAGCACAACCTTCTCATAGGTGAGAGAACAGCCGAGGATATCAAGATAAAGATAGGTTCCGTATTTCCGCGTCCCGAGAGTGTGTCGGTCGATGTGAGGGGAAGAAACCTTGTGACCGGTCTTCCCAAGACCATCACGGTCACATCCGAGGAGACGGAGGAAGCACTGAAGGGACCGAGTACGCAGATAGTTGAGGCGGTACACTCCGTCCTTGAAAAAACGCCGCCGGAGCTTGCAGCCGATATCGCGGATCGCGGGATCGTGCTTACCGGTGGAGGCTCACTGCTCTACGGACTGGAGGAGCTGATAGAGAGTAAGACCGGTATAACGACCATGACTGCCGAGGATCCGATGACGGCTGTTGCGATAGGTACGGGTATGTACGTTGAGTTCCTCGCCGGCAACACAGGTGGAGTGAGCGAGGTCTGATAGCGGATTATTTTTCCGGATATTTTTTCAAAGAAAAAAGCAGCAGAGGGGTTGATTTTTCAACCCCTCTTGTCGATATAAAACGTAACAGATTATCCGCATGTGCAGATAGTCGTAATGAAGGAATTGCTGATATGATTCGTGCAGTCGCGGCTGCGGGAGCACGGCAAGGAGGGTAAAGGATGCTTCGAGGTCTTTACACTGCTTGGACAGGGATGGTCAATGAGCAGAAGCGCATGGATGTGTTATCAAATAACATGGCAAATGCGACCACCGTCGGGTTCAAACTTGACAAGTCTACTTCTCAGGCGTTCGATCAGGTACTCGATATCAAGATCAGGGATGGATCCCAGGCTTACCATAATCAGGCGATCGGCCACCTCTCTCTCGGGGTGAAGATCGGCGAAACATATACCGACCATGCACAGGGCTCGATCCGCGGCACGGGCGGTACTTATGATGTCGCGCTTTCAGGCAGCGGCTTTTTTACGGTAAATTGCGTGAGTGCTGACGGCGAGACGCACACGCGCTATACCAGAGACGGACGGTTCATGCTTACAAAGGAGGGACAGCTTGTCGATGCGGACGGAAACGCCGTACAGGGCAATGGCGGAGATATATATGTCCCCACGGATGCTAAGCATGTCACTATCTCCGAGCAGGGAGTGATAACTGCCGACGGAGAAGTCATAGATACATTGCAGGTCGTGGATTTTGCAGACTACTCATACCTGAAAAAATTCGGAAACACCTTGTTTGAGCCCGTTGACGGTGCGACGATAACACAGTCGAGAGCTCAGGTGATACAGGGCTATACCGAGCAGTCCAATGTAAATGTGGTCAAGGAGATGGTCGACATGATCACCGTGACCAGAGCGTACGAGGCGAATCAGAAGGTCATTCGCTCCTACGATTCGATGCTACAGAACGCTGCCAATGAGATAGGCAGGGTATCAAGCTGATGATAGTTGTCAGATAAATTGTTAAGGGGGATATGCCTATGATGAGATCATTGTGGACAGCGGCGAGCGGCATGATCGGGCAGCAGACAGCGCTCGATGTGACAGCCAACAACCTGTCGAACATCAATACAACCGGATATAAGACACAGTCCGCGAATTTTAAGTCGCTTATATATCAAAATCTTCAGAGAAAATCAACTACGACTACGGGAGAGCCCAAGCCTGTCGGAGCACAGGTCGGACTTGGAACAAGGGTAGGTTCTATATCCTCGGATTTCCATCAGGGAGCCTTCGGAGAGTCACACGGAGAGTTCGACTATGCGATCCAGGGCGAGGGATTTTTCAGCGTAAGACTTACGGACGGCTCTACGGCTTACACGAGAAACGGACATTTTGTCATGGCTGTCGATGCTGACGGAGGTACAACACTGACAGACAGTGAGGGTAATCCGGTGCTTGACACGGCGGGCAACGTCATTCATCTTGAAGAGGGCTACAGGACAGATCTCATTCAGGTGGATATGGACGGCAAGCTCTCATATGTCAATGAGGAGGGGAACCGCTACGATCTGGGGCTGCAAATAGGACTTACGACCTTTCCCAATGCGGGAGGTCTTGAAAAAATAGCCGGATCAAACTACGCACAGAGCGATGCGTCCGGCGAGCCGACGACATGGACGGCGTACGCGCTCGGCTCCAAGATCAAGTCGGGATATCTGGAGATGTCAAATGTGAATGCCGCTGATGAGATGGTGAACATGATCATAACTCAGCGTGCTTACGAGATGAACGCGAAGGCTATCACGGCATCCGATGAGATGCTGCAGCAGGCTAACAACCTGAGATCGTGATGACCGCAAGGAAGGGGGATGACCATGGCAATAACTCTTGATCCGTCGATGACTTCCATGATGAGCACCGCGAATATATACAACAATGCTGATGTGACGGCGGCAAACAAGCTGTCAAATCAGATAGAGACCGCAAATAACGATGAGGATACTCTCCAGGCGTGTAAGGACTTTGAGGCATATATGCTAGAGCAGATATTCAAAAAAATGAACGAATCCGCCAAGCTTCTTGCCGATGATGAGGAGGAGGACGCCACGTCACAGGCTTATGTCGATATGTTCGAGGACAATTACTATCAGGACATAGCCAAAAGGATGATGTCAGCAGGACAGGGAGTGGGGATAGCGGAGCAGCTTTATCAGAGTATAACCAATCAGAAGCTCGGTATAAGCAATGATACGACGACAGCCGCTCAGGCAGAGAAGGACAAGGCGGCAGCCGAGCTTGCTTCGACGATGACAGGTCTCAGTGCCGAAGATGTGAAGGATATGACTTCTGAGCAGCAGGCTGAGCTTGCGGCACTGTCGACTGAGGCGTCGTTTGCGGATGCGCTGCTTGGATCGGATAGCGGAGATATGGCATAAGGATATACTGATACAAAGCAGATATAAAGATATATAATCAAGTAAGAAGGCGAGCGGATTCCGGTCGCCTTTTCTTGGGATAAAAGCATTTTTGAAAATGGGCTGGCTTCGATACGGGAGGTGACAGCCTGACCGGTAACATGAGAGGAGATGTATACTTGGAAGCTAAGGGCTATATAACCCATATCATATACCATGACGAAGACAACAGCTATACTGTTTTTGAGCTGGAGACACATGACGGGGATACGCTCACCTGCACGGGTCACTTTCCGTTCATAAACGAGGGAGAGTATGTTCAGGTCGAGGGCGAGATGACTCTCCACAGGCTCTATGATGAGCAGCTGAAGGTGATAAGCTACGAGATAACCGAGCCGGATAACGAGGTGGCAATACTGAGATATTTATCCTCCGGTGCCGTCAAGGGTATACGGGGCGGGCTGGCTGCGAGGATAGTAGACAGATTCGGAGACCGGACCTTTGATATCATGGAGCACAGACCGGAGGAGCTGGCTTTGGTCAAGGGGATATCGGATAAAAAGGCAAGAGAGATATCGGCTGCATTTGGAGAGCAGAGGCAGATGCGTTCCGCTCTCATGTTCCTGCAAAAATACGGGGTCAGCGGCAGCATTGCTGTCAGGATATATGCGGAATACGGGGATGAGCTCTACAATATCGTAAAGACCAATCCGTATCGTCTGGCTGAGGATATATCGGGGATCGGGTTCAAGAAGGCGGATGAGATCGCAGTCAAGATAGGGTTTTCCAAGGATTCACCCGGCAGGATCAGGGCAGGTCTTGTGTATCTTTTGGGTATCGCGGGCGGAGAGGGACATGTCTATCTTCCCGAGACCGTGCTTGTTCGCGAGGGGATAAGGCAGCTTGAAGTCGTGGAGGATATCGTAAGGGATGTGCTTGCCGTGATGATCATGGACAAGGTCGTGATCTGTGTCAACGACGGAGAGGACAGACGCATATATACTCCGAGACTGTATTACGCGGAGCTGAACTCGGCGAGGATGCTCATAGATCTCGATATAGATTTCGGGGGAGACGATGAGGAGCTGCTTAAGCAGATAGCGAAGCAGGAGTCAAAGCTTGGTGAGAATCTCGATGAAAACCAAAGGAACGCGATACTTTCTGCCATGAGACGCGGCGTGAGCGTCATCACGGGCGGACCCGGTACCGGCAAGACGACCACGATAAAAACACTTATAAAGGTTCTCATGAATGAGAATTTGCATATACTGATGGCGGCTCCGACCGGTCGCGCGGCGAAGAGGATGGAGGAGGCGACCGGATATCCGGCACAGACCATCCACAGGCTGCTCGAGTTCAGCGGAGCACCGACGGACGGTGACACGTATCAAAGAGCGGAGAGGTTCCAGAGAAATGCCGAGAATCCGCTGGAAACGGATGTCGTCATAGTTGATGAGATGTCCATGGTGGATATACACCTGTTCACTCAGCTGTTGAATGCGATAACCGTGACGACTCGTCTGATACTTGTCGGAGATGTCAATCAGCTTCCAAGCGTCGGACCGGGCAATGTTTTGAAGGATATCATAGCATCAGGACATTTTTCTGTGGTAGAGCTTACAAAGATATTCAGACAAGCCATGGAAAGCGATATAGTCGTAAACGCGCACAAGATACTGGCGGGCGAGCAGATAGAGCTGAAGAACAAAAAGGACGGGGATTTCTTCTTTGTGGAGAGCACTGATCCTTCGATGATACTCAATATGATATGCGAGTCCATAGTCAGGACGGGAAACTACTACGGCTGCAAGCCGTATGAGGTGCAGGTGCTCTGTCCCATGAAAAACGGCGAGACGGGCGTCAAAAACTGTAATCTCGTTTTGCAGAGGGGGCTCAACCCTCCCTCGCCGGACAAAAGAGAATACAAGGCTCATGATACCGTCTTTCGCGAGGGGGACAAGGTCATGCAGATAAAGAACAACTACAAGCTAGCATACAGAATATACGGTGCGGGCAGAGTTGTCATCGAGGAGGGACAGGGAGTATTCAACGGAGACATAGGCGTTGTCGAGAGGGTCGACAACGAGTTCAAGGAGATAGAGGTCTGCTTTGACGATGATAAGCATGTGATATACGGCAGTGCCAATTTGGATGAACTGGAGCTTGCTTATGCCGTCACGATACACAAGTCACAGGGAAGCGAGTATCCGGTCATCATACTTCCGCTGCTTGGAGGGCCGAGGCCGCTCATGACCAGAAACATTTTGTATACGGCTGTGACAAGGGGACAGCGCTGTGTGTTCATAATCGGCGATGAGCCGGTGATCAGGAGGATGATATCCAATGAGTCCGAGGGAAAGAGATATTCCTCACTGTGCGAACGTATACGTGCCATTGCCTTACACTGAATTTATCAGTTTATCCCTAGGCAATCAGGACTTGCGGATGTCGAAATGATGTGTTATAATCACAATGTATGTTAGGGAATTATTTTTGTGAAAAGCGATAGTGAGAAAGAGAAAGGATGTGCTATGCGCTTTTCAGAGATTCTTTTTCCGGACAAATGTATTTTATGCCAAAGACTGCTGAAGACCCGCGAGACCGGGGTGTGCAGTGTCTGTCAGAAAAAGCTCCCCGAGGTCAGAGAGCCGGTGTGCCGCAGATGCGGAAAGCCGATAGCCGATCCGGAGGCTGAGCTCTGTTTCGACTGTGGCAGGCGCGTGGACGGAGCCTTAACGGAGAATGCCGCACTCTTTGTATACAACGAGGATATGAGGAGAGCCATGGCAGAGTTTAAGTACGGAGGCTGTTTTTCTGACGCCGCCTTCTATGCTGATCAGATCGCCGGCAGGCATCTGGAGAGGATAAGAGGGTGGCATATCGATGCCATAGTTCCGGTTCCTATACACAGAAGGCGTGAGTGGTTCAGGGGCTACAATCAGGCGGGACAGCTTGCCTGTGAGCTTGGACTGAGGCTGGGACTGCCTGTCGTAGAGGCTCTGGTAAGAAGTAGGCAGACAAGGGCTTTAAAGGAGCTTGATCCCGGTCAAAGAAGAAAAATGCTTAAGGGCGTGTTTGAGCTCTCGGAGAAAGGCAGGTCTGATATCATCGGCGGTGCCAATATCCTTTTGGTGGATGATATATACACCACCGGGGCGACGCTTGACGAGTGCGCGAGGGTGCTGCTTATGGGCGGCGCCGGGAGTGTATATGGGATATGCCTGTGTATAGGCAGTGAGTCGGTATAGGATCGATAAGAAATAATAAACATAAATGTAGGAGGTGCCGTCATGGAATTGATCGCATGTGCAAAATGTGGAAAGCTTTTTAATTATGTATCGGGACCGAGAGTGTGCCAGAACTGTAATAAGGCTTTGGAGGAAAAGTTCAAGGAGGTAAAGCAGTTCGTCCGCGAGCATCCGAACGTCGATATGCGCACGCTTTCCAAGGAGTGTGAGGTAAGTCCCAAGCAGATACAGAGGTGGGTACGTGAGGACAGGCTTGTTTTCTCGGAGGAGTCGCCGATAGGTATCCCGTGTGAACGATGCGGTAAGACCATCAAGAGCGGAAGATTCTGCGACAGCTGTAAAAACGGCATCACGCATGATCTTGAGGATGCAGCGGGGATCAAGAAGCCGACAAAGCCGGAGCCTGCCAAGAAGAAGGCACCTGACAGCGACAAGATGCGCTTCCTCGGGTGAGTAACGGAAGGTTTAAGATCAAATGAGTAATATGGATAAAGACAGAGACGAACTCGGTGATAAGCAGATAGAGAACTATCTGAAGGAGGATGCCTCCTCGGTCGACGGTGATATATCGGGAGGAGAGCCAAGAAGTGAGAACAAGATGGGTACACTGCCTGTCAAAAGGCTGATCGTATCCATGTCTCTTCCGATGATGATATCGATGCTGGTTCAGGCTCTGTACAATATAGTAGATTCGGTTTTTGTTGCGCAGATAGAGGAGAGAGCGCTTACGGCTGTGACTCTTGCCTTTCCTGTGCAGAATTTCATGATATCCGTGGCGGCGGGTACCGGAGTCGGTATCAATGCGCTTTTGTCGAGATCCCTTGGGGAGAAAAGATATGACAAGGCAAACCACGCTGCCAACGCGGGGCTGTTTGTCATAGTGTTAAGCTCCCTGCTCTTTTTGCTGGTAGGCTTGTTTGGAGCAAGAGCGATCATAGGTGCACAGAGCTCGGATGAGCTCATAATCTCATACGGCGAGACATATCTCGGGATCATCAGCTGTATATCGATGCCCCTGTTTTTGCAGGTCACGTTCGAAAGGCTTTTGCAGTCGACGGGGCGTACGCTGTACAGTATGTTTTCACAGGTGACCGGAGCCGTCATCAATATCATACTTGATCCGATCATGATATTCGGGCTTTTCGGATTGCCAAGGATGGGAGTTGCCGGAGCGGCTTATGCCACGGTCATAGGACAGAGCGTTGCCACAATCGTGGGACTGTTTTGCAACCTTAAGTTCAATTCCGATATAACTCTGTCGATAAAGGCGATATTCAGACCGCATGCCTACGCGATCAAGCAGATATATCTGGTGGGCGTACCGTCGATACTTATGATTTCCATAGGATCGGTGATGAGCTATGCGATGAACAAGATACTCGGCACGTTCTCCGATACGGCAACGGCGGTATTCGGAGTGTATTTCAGACTGCAGAGCTTTTTCTTCATGCCGGTATTCGGGCTGAACAACGGACTTATTCCGGTGCTTGCGTACAACTACGGAGCGAGTAAGCGTGAAAGGATAAAGGAATCCCTTAAGTTTTCGATGCTGCTCGCTATATGTATCATGGGGGTCGGGACGATCCTCTTTCAGCTTTTCCCGGAGATACTTTTGAAGCTGTTTGATGCCGGAGATGAGATGATAAGACTCGGTGTGCCTGCGCTCAGGATCATATCGACATCGTTTGTGCTTGCGGCGGTATGTATAGTGATGGGGTCGATATTTCAGGCGTTTTCAAAGAGTATATACTCGCTGTTCGTATCGATCGGACGTCAGCTTGTTGTACTTATCCCTGCGGCGTGGCTGCTTTCCCTGACAGGGGATGTCACCAATATCTGGTGGGCGTTTCCCATAGCTGAGGGTATGTCACTGCTGCTGTCGTCGATATTTTTCAGAAGACTTTATAAAAATACTGTCAAGAAGTTATAAATCCCGCACAAGACGAAGTCTGTGCGGGATTTCTTCACTAATTCTTTACCGGGGCAGTCGAACCTCTCACCGTCAGAGATGTTCTGAGGAGGTTCCTGCTCAGGGATACACCGTTTACAAGAGCATAAAGTACATAGTAGCAACACTTTCCGAGCTGAACTCTGTCCTGCTTTACCGAGGTAAGAGGCGGCTCGCTTTTTTCACAGCCGGGTATGTCGTCAAAGCCGATGACACTGATGTCCTCGGGGACTCTGAGACCGAGCTTTTTGCACTCCGCAAGCACGCCGAATGCCAACGTATCGTTGCCACACAGTATGGCGGTCACGCCCACGTCTACAAATCTTGACACATGCCTTGTGGCTGCATCGAGACTGTACGGCTCATATGCGATAAACCTGTTGGAGTAGGCAAAGCCGTGCTTTTCCATGTTGAACTTGTAGGCGTTCATGCGGTTTTCCGATATCATGGAGCCCTCCGGTCCGTCGAGGAAGGCTATCTTTCTGTGCCCGAGCTTTGCCAGATGGTCGATCGCCAGCCCTATACCCTCATCGGAATCGCTGCCGACAGAGCCGCACATGGGATTGTCCTTGATATAGTTGTCAAAAAGGATCGTCGGAACCTTAGTATTTTCAAGCTCCTTCATCCACGGATCGTCCAGTGCGAAGCCGATCAGCAGTGCGCCGCTGATATTGCGGCCCAGCATGAACGGGTCATACGGTCTCTTTATCTGAAAATCATGGCTGACAGGTATCACCTCAACATCCCATTTTTCCTTAAAGGCAGCCTGCCTGAAGCCCAACAGGATATCGTATCCGAAGTCGTCCTCGAGATAGTAGTCCATGTTTTCTATAAAAATGCACAGCTTCCTTGTGTCCTGTCTGTGGATGCTTTTTTTGGTATAGCCCATCTCGACAGCTGTCTCAAGTATTTTATTGCGAAGCTGCTCGCTTATATCATCCGCGCCGTTGAGTCCCTTGGATACGGTACCCGATGATACACCGAGCCTGTCTGCTATATCCTTGATCGTAGTCATAATCTCATCTCCCGTGATGAAGAACCGGTCGAGCCGGTAAGGGGTCACATCTAACAACGAAACCCACCGAACGAAATATTTCAACTATTTAAGTATATCACAGCAGGAGCGATTTCGCAAGTAAAAAAATAGCGATATTGCTTTGCAAACCTTGACTGTACCCGGATATTGTGATATAGTTTTGCATTCGGGAGGCAGATCATGAAGCAGTTGGATTTCAGAGAGGGAAGTATAACAAAAAGCATAGTTGCCGGCGCGGTTCCGATGCTGATAGCGCAGCTTGTAAATCTTTTATACAACCTGATAGACAGGGTATATATAGGAAGGATCCCGGATGTGGGGAGCGAGGCGCTGGGAGGACTCGGGCTTACATTTCCTGTTATCATAATGATAACCGCGTTCACCAACCTGTACGCAGGCGGCGGTGCGCCTCTGTTTTCGATCGCCATGGGCGGAAAAAAGAAGGTAAGGGCAGAGGCTATCATGCAGCAGTGCCTGTATCTGGAAGCAGCCACCGCAGTAGTGCTCATGATCATAGGGATAAGCTGTGCCGAGTCCCTGCTAAAGCTCTTTGGTGCGGGCGATACAGCCATGCTTTATTCGCTGCCTTATCTGAGGATATATCTTCTCGGAACTGTATTTTCCATGATCTCAATAGGCATGAATCCGTTTATAAATGCCCAGGGCTTTCCGATGCTCGGGATGATCTCGGTGGTGACGGGAGCCGTGCTGAACCTCGGTCTCGATCCGCTGTTTATTTTTCTGTTTGATATGGGTATAAGCGGTGCCGCGCTTGCCACGATAATCAGTCAGGCAGTGTCTGCCGTGATAGTATTTTCCATACTTATCAACAAGAAGATGCCGCTCCCACTCAAGCTTTCATTTTTCAGCATAAAGCACCCGAGAGTGCGTCTGAGCCTGCAGATAGTGACACTCGGGGTGGCTTCGTTCGTGATGCAGTTTACAAATGCGCTCGTAAACATAGTGTGCAATGCGGTACTGTCGAGAACCGGCGGACACTTGTATATATCGGTGATGACGGTGATAGCTTCGCTCAGACAGGTGTTTGAGACGCCCATACTTGCCATATGTGAGGGGGCGGCTCCGTTTGTGAGCTTTAATTTCGGGGCGGACAGGATCGACCGCGTGAAGTCAGGGATCAGGGTGATGAGCGTGATGAGCCTTGTATATACCGCCGTTGTGTGGGTGCTCATCATGGCGTTTCCTGCCATGTTCATTTCGATATTTTCGGAGGATCCCGAGATCATGATGGACGCTGTCAGGGCGACAAGGATATACTTCGTGGCATTTTTATTTATGACACTGATGTACATAGGGCAGACGTCGTACAAGGCACTGAACCGCAGGGGCAGATCGATATTTTTCTCGATATTCAGAAAGGTCATACTTGTCGTGCCGCTGACTTATCTGCTTCCCATGGTGATGGAGCCGGCAGTGAACGGTGTCTTTGCAGCGGAGCCGGTGTCAAATGTCATAGGCGGGTCGGCGTCGTTTGTCACAATGTGGTACTATGTATCACATATCGCGAAAAAAAAGGGGTTTGCGGAATAAAAAAGGAGCGGAAAAATAAAAAAACACTTCACAAGATGTCAAAAATGTGATATTATATCGTGTGGGAGTTAGCGTCGGGGTGCGCAGTGCGTAAAAATATAAGCCCCAGAAAGGCAAACTTTATGGAGAACGAAAACACAGTCAATCGAAAAGAGGCACCTGAGCATGCGGGTGCGAAGATTCAGGATGTGAAGGATCATGTGAACTTATTTCAATCGTTAGCGTTCAAGATGGTCGTCATATTTTTCCTGGTTATTTTGGTTGTAGTAGGAATAACGGTGGTGATGTCCGCGATCACAGCGAGATCCACAACAGAGGATATCTACAGCAACTACACCAAGAATGTCGCAGAGGCTGCAGCTTCCGGTCTTAACGGACTTTTCAGCGAAGGTAAGTCTGGCAGGACAGAGGCTGAGGTTGCCAAGGCAGAGAATGATGTTATCGCAAAGCTTGCGGCAGATCCTGAAAACGAGGAGATCAAGAAGGAGATGACGGAGTACTTCTACGGCGCTCTCGGCGAGGTCGTTCTTGACGGTGTTGAGGGCTCGTATGCTTACTTTGTAAGCAAGGACGGTTTGATGGTCTTCCATCCGACGGAGGAGAAGATCGGAGCCAAGGTCGAGAATGCGGCAGTGACGGCTCTTGTTACACAGCTCCAGTCAGGCAAGTCTCCTCAGTCCATAGGAGACGGTTCTATCGTATATGAGTTTAAGGGCGAGGATAAGTACGCAGGATATTCGTTTACACAGGGTGGCAACATCGTGGTCGTGACCGGTGATTATGCCAAGGTCATGGCGCCCATTGGAGGGATGACAACGAAGCTCATCTGGCTTGCCATCATCATGATAGTAGTTGCTCTTATATTGGTATATGTACTTGTCACATTGGTTATGCGTCCGATGCACAGCATATTCAATATCGTGGCAGCAACGGCACATTTCGATTTCCGTCATCATCCGAGCAGTACCAAGCTGGTCAAGAGAAACGACGAGATCGGACTTATTGCTCAGGAGATGCGTTATATGCGTGAAAACCTCAGAGATATAGTAGGAAAGATATCCGATGCGGCAGACCGTATCACGGAGGATGTGGAAGCGCTGTTCTCCACAACGGGCGATGTGAGCGGCATGTGCTCCGACAACTCCGCAACAACTGAAGAGCTTGCTGCGGCTATGCAGGAGACATCGGCTTCTACCGATACCATCAATCAGAACCTTGAGGGTATGCATGATGATGCGATAGGAATCGATGATCTCACCAAGAGCGGAACAGATATGTCCGATGAGGTCATGTCCCGTGCAGAGGAGCTCAGACAGTCTACACAGGCTGCCTCCAACAAGACGCGCAATATGTACGAGACCGTGCGTGTTAAGTCAGACGAGGCGATCGAAAGCTCCAAGGCTGTTGATAAGATCAATGAGCTTACCGAGACCATCATGTCTATTTCTTCACAGACAAGCCTGCTTGCATTGAACGCCTCCATCGAGGCTGCGAGAGCAGGAGAAGCAGGCAAGGGCTTTGCGGTCGTTGCTTCCGAGATCGGAAACCTTGCAAACCAGACCTCTGAGGCGGTCGCTGATATCGACACTATCGTAGGTGAGGTACACGAGGCTGTCGGACTGATGAGCGAGTGTCTCACCGATATGACCGGATTCCTCGAGGAGACGGTACTTACGGATTACGACAACTTTACCAAGGTCAGCGAGCAGTATCATGACGACGCTGATATGTTCAAGAACAGCATGCTTGAGATCAACGGCGGTATGGGTCACCTGACAACATCCATCGACACGATCGTCAAGGCTGTATCCGATATCACTGTTACGGTCGGCGAGTCGGCACACGGCATCACGGATGTCGCTGACAAGACTACGGATATCGTAAACGGAGCGGGAGATATCACGGAGAAGGTCAAGGAGTGCGAGGATTATGTTCACATGCTTGACGAGATCGTGCATATGTTCAAGCTTCAGTGATCGTAAACTATTGCAGATCAACAGGGAGCGTCCGACGGGCGCTCC
>DMLD01000055.1 GCA_003453515.1 Lachnospiraceae bacterium | reverse complement strand
ACCGGCGAAATATCGATAGGTGCAGGCGAGAGACTCTCTGTTTTGGAGCAGGATCACTTCAAGTACGACGACAATGTAGTGCTTGACACTGTTATAGCGGGCAATCAGCGTCTTTACGATATCATGAAGGAGAAGGAGGCTATCTATGCCAAACCCGACTTCTCCGATGAGGATGGTATCAGGGCAAGTGAGCTCGAGGCTGACTTTGCTGCCATGAACGGATGGGAGGCAGAGGCAGACGCAGCCACACTGTTAAACGGCCTCGGCATCGAGACCTCTCTTCATGATAAACTCATGAACGAGCTCGCCGACAACGATAAGGTCAAGGTACTGCTCGCAAGAGCCCTGTTTGGAAGCCCTGATATACTGCTGCTCGACGAGCCGACCAACCACCTCGACCTTGATTCGATCAGATGGCTCGAGGACTTCCTCATCGACTTTGAAAATACAATAATCGTTGTATCTCATGACCGTTACTTTTTGAACAAGGTCTGCACACACACCGTGGATCTTGACTACGGCAAGATGCAGATATACGCCGGAAACTACGACTTCTGGTACGAGTCATCCCAGCTCATGATCAAGCAGATGAAGGAAGCAAACAAGAAGAAGGAGGAAAAGATAAAGGAGCTGCAGGAATTCATACAGCGCTTCTCCGCCAATGCCTCCAAGTCAAAGCAGGCTACCTCGCGTAAGCGTGCGCTCGAAAAGATAGAGCTTGACACACTGCGTCCGTCAAGTCGTAAGTATCCGTATATCGACTTCAAGCCCGAGAGAGAGATCGGCAACGAGGTACTTACTGTCACCGACCTTACCAAAACCATCGACGGTGAGAAGGTACTTGATCACGTCTCATTTACAATAGGACACGATGACAAGATAGCGTTTGTCGGATCATACGGCATAGCTGCCACTACCCTCTTCCAGATTCTTTCCGGGGAGATGGAGCCCGACGAGGGCGACTACAAGTGGGGCATAACCACCTCGCAGTCCTATTTTCCAAAGGACAACACTGCTTACTTTGACTCGTCTGACACGATAGTTGACTGGCTGATGCCCTATTCTCCCGAAAAGGATGCCACCTATGTCAGAGGCTTCCTCGGACGTATGCTCTTTAAGGGCGATGACGGTCTCAAAAAGGTCAACGTGCTCTCAGGAGGCGAAAAGGTCAGAGTCATGCTCTCCAAGATGATGATGCTCGGTTCCAATGTTCTCATGCTTGACGAGCCGACCAACCACCTTGATATGGAATCCATAACCTCGCTGAACAACGGTCTGATCAAATTCCCGGGAGTGATACTTTTCACCTCTCAGGATCATCAGTTTATACAGACCATAGCAAATCGTATTATCGAGTTTACTCCCGGTGGTATGCTTGACAAGGTCACCACCTACGACGAATATCTTGACAGTGACGAGATGGCAAGAAAGCGCCAGGCACTGTCTTAACACTAAAAGCTGATGCGGCGGCGGACGGTAACACGGCGATGTCCGAACGGTATCGTATCGTATTCACCGACCGCCTCCACCTCCAGCACCTGATCCTTTTGATCCATCTCACATATCCGGACGGTCAGATCTATATCATCATCCACCTTCAGCAGCATATTTTGCATAAAAACAGCAAGCATTCCGTTATTTCCCTGTGTTGTATCCAGTTCACCCGCAGTCTCATACATCGCGGTCGTCATGGCAGCCCTCAGACTGTCTTCTCTCGATTTGTCTTCCTTTATCATACTGTGTCCCCAGATTCCGAGCGTCAAAGCTGCTCCCAAAACGAGTAAGCCCTTTAAAGCCGCATGCTTCACGGGTACGTGGATCTTGTCAGGCACACCCGGGAATTGAATGCACTCGATATTTTCTCCCTTGTTTCCGCTTTCATCGTACCTCAGACACCCGATCAGACACGACCTGATCTCAGGGTCATCTGTTCCCGGCAAAAATCCCTTAACCAGCTCCTCATCGCTTTCACCGTTGATGAAGCCGGCTCTTAGCTTTCCAAACTCTTCCCTCAGGCTCCCGTGTGCGAACCCTGTTATCCGGATCAGTCCCTCCTCAAAGCCGATCAGCTCCGTGTACATGATAAGCCCGAGCATACACAAGCCAAGCTCCTGTTTTTGCCTGTCCTGCTTTTGCTTATCCCGTTTTCCCGGGTGCTTTCGCTGCTGATCTTTCTCTCGGATATCGAAGGCAGCTCCACGATATATATACTCCTTAAACATCAAAAGCACCTGCTCCCTGCAAACTCCTCTTTCCTCCATGATAGCTATCACATCGTGGAGCAGGTGCATAGTCATATTGCCTGTATCAAGCTCCGAAAGTATCTCCAAAACACTGCATTTGCCCTCTGTACTTACAAGCTTATCTATGCAGCCGGTCATCCCGGTCTTAAATCCGCCCTCGGGAACGATCAGCATGCACTCCCTGTATGCCGGTACGAGTCTTTTGTGCCGGATATACGAGCAGATAAGCTGTTCCATGTATATGCTTTCATCCGGTTTGGGATATTTCTTTTGCTTTTTTTGCACTCCTTTTTTTATCATCGTCTGTACAGCTCCTCCGCCTTCATCTCGGTATGAGACGCGATGAAACACACTCCCCTGTTATCCATACTTATCCATATCGGAAACACCCTGTGAAGCGTTGCAAGCACTGTCATTCTCTTTCTCTCATCCTCCCACGGAAAGAGATTCTTCCCTACGTCCTTGGGGTCGTCGG
>DMLD01000040.1 GCA_003453515.1 Lachnospiraceae bacterium | reverse complement strand
TGATTTAATCAGTGTATCCTTAGTCAATCTATGTTCAGATTCTTCAGATCACTGTACTCATCTATATCCTCGCTCAGCTTCTCGAGCTCCTCCGTTCTTCGCTTGATATGTCTGCAAAGGAAGTAAATGACAACGACCGAGAGAGTCGATATGAGCAGTGACACGATGATGTATATGGTCCTGAGAGTGGCGCTCTCAGAGGTTAGCGTGGACTCGGGGATGGTGGTGGTTATCCTCCAGCCGTTGATGCACGTATCCGATGCGATGATCGTGTCCTTAAGCGTTGTTGAGATATGGTTCGAATTCTCTACTGCCTGGGCAAGATCTGTGTCAAGGGAACCGTTGGAGGTCTCCTCGCTGTCGCCGGAGTAGATGATGTCGTGCTCCGGAGTGCTCATGTGAAGCGTGAGGTTGTAGTTCTCCTCGGCATCGAAAAATATAGGCTCCAGCTCCTCGCGAAGTATGGATATAAGCGCAATGGTGCTCGAATTCACGACCTTGGAGTAGTACAGCCTCGTGTAATCCTGATCATGTCCCGTCAAAAAGTTCTCCGAATCCCTGTCGCTTACATCACTGAAAGTCTTGTAAAGGGATGTCTTGCTGAAGAGCTCCATTGTCGTCGCATCTATCTGACCGAGATAGGAGTCGTCCTTGAAGATGATGCAGCAGTCACAGAAATTGTCAAGTGTCGAAAGCCTTGCAAGTACCTGACCGAGTGCAAGCTCCTTTCTGGCGATCTCTGCCGCGGGGAGAGTGGTCTCTGTCCTTGAGTATGATCTGAAATCATCATCCTCGGCTATCTGCGAACCCACACGTATCATTCGGTCAAATCTTTGATTAGCATTTTCCGTGATCTCACGGTTGGTCGATGACAAAAGGGATGTGGCGGTGGATGTCAACATGGAATCCAGGTTGATGAATGTATTGATAAATGCGTAAGCCAACTGCGCGATGAGCAGTATGGCGCCAAGCAGAACTATTGCAGAAATAAAACGTTTATACAGATCCTTCATGGCAAAGAGACCTCCTTTTACGATATAATCCGTGAAACTACACCTTTTTAATTTTACTACATATTAAGGAAAAATGAAAGAAAAATCCGTAGCTTTTACAAAAAAATGAGAAATAAAGAGAAAACAAGAGGAATTAAAAGTATAGTTTAGAATAGCCTGAGAAATCCGACCATTGGTTTCTTGCATTTTTTCATATAAATGATATGATATGTACTGTGTTTTAGCACTCGTTGTTTTTGAGTGCTAACAAAATTGCATTTTAGAAGCGTATGCTTCAATATTTTACAAAGGAAAGGAAGGATATGTCATGAAACTAGTACCTTTAGCTGACCGTGTAGTACTTAAGCAGCTGGATGCGGAGGAGACAACGAAGTCAGGTATCGTTTTGCCGGGAACAGCCCAGGAGAAACCACAGCAGGCTGAGATAGTTGCCGTTGGACCGGGTGGTGTCGTAGATGGCAAGGAAGTTAAGATGGAAGTAAAAAAAGGTGATCAGGTTATATATTCGCGTTATGCCGGAACGGATGTAAAGCTTGACGGTGAAGAGTATGTGATCGTGCGCCAGAGTGATATACTGGCAATTGTTAAATAATGAGCAGGAGGTTATGTAAAAATGGCTAAGGAGATCAAATACGGCGCTGATGCGAGAAAAGCGCTTGAAAACGGTGTAAACAAATTGTCTGATACGGTCAGGGTGACACTCGGACCCAAGGGTAGAAACGTTGTTTTGGATAAGTCCTACGGTGCGCCGCTCATCACAAACGACGGTGTGACCATCGCCAAGGAGATCGAGCTTGAGGACGCCTTTGAGAATATGGGAGCACAGCTTGTCAAGGAGGTCGCTACCAAGACAAATGATGTGGCAGGTGACGGTACCACGACAGCAACAGTGCTTGCACAGGCAATGGTAAACGAGGGAATGAAGAACCTGGCAGCAGGTGCCAATCCGATCATTCTCCGCAAGGGTATGAAAAAAGCGACAGATGCTGCAGTGGCAGCTATCTCCAAGATGAGCTCAAAGCTTACCGGAAGAGACCAGAACGCGAGAGTTGCCGCTATCTCCGCAGGGGATGAGGCAGTCGGTGAAATGGTTGCCGATGCTATGGAGAAGGTCACCGGAGACGGTGTCATCACCATTGAGGAGTCAAAGACCATGAAGACCGAGCTTGAGCTCGTTGAGGGTATGCAGTTTGACCGCGGATATGTTTCCGCATATATGTGCACCAATATGGATAAGATGGAGGCAGAGCTTGAAGAGCCGTATATTCTTATCACTGACAAGAAGATCTCAAACATTCAGGATATTCTTCCCTTGCTTGAGCAGATCGTACAGCAGGGAGCAAGACTCCTTATCATTGCAGAGGATGTAGAGGGTGAGGCTCTCTCGACACTTGTTATCAACAAGCTCAGAGGAACCTTCAATGTGGTAGCCGTAAAAGCACCGGGATACGGCGATCGTCGTAAGGAGATGCTCAAGGATATCGCTATTCTCACAGGCGGTGAGGTGATCTCCGATGAGCTCGGACTTGATCTCAAGGATACCACAATGGCTCAGCTCGGACGTGCCAAGAGCGTAAAGGTACAGAAGGAAAACACCATCATCGTTGACGGTG
>DMLD01000054.1 GCA_003453515.1 Lachnospiraceae bacterium | reverse complement strand
GTATTGCCCTGTAATCACTGTCAACTATCTTGCAATCCAATATAGGTACAATATTATAAAAGCTGCCTCTTTGATGGAGTCCCAG
The DNA here is from genome assembly GCA_003453515.1 of Lachnospiraceae bacterium. Classification (GTDB taxonomy): domain Bacteria; phylum Bacillota; class Clostridia; order Lachnospirales; family Lachnospiraceae; genus Eubacterium_F. Next base: position 4,306 of record DMLD01000054.1, on the reverse strand, counting down.
CGTGAGCGGACCGTCCTTCATCTGATCTCCGAATGAGAACTCCATCTTGTTGCGATATTCGTATCTCGCCGGGCTGTCAAGACACTCATACAAAGGAAAATCAGGGCATACTTCCCGAAGCATCCCCTGAACCCTTTCAAGCTTAAGATCTCGTTGTCCTTCATATGAAAATCTCTGATATGTACACCCGCCGCACATCTCAAAATCCGGGCAAAACGGCTGCTCCGGACCGTCAGGTATTCTTTTCTTTTTTTTACTCATATTATTTCTCCAGATCGTTGGTTATATATTACGCCTCGCAGTGTTCTCCGTTACTATATTTTAGATGGCTCTCAAGGTTTTGTCAACAGCTATTGTTAATTAAGGATATGTATCACCGATCACAGCTCCTTGTGACAAATGTCATACCACATCATGACGCATCACACTTGTATATGACATTGAAACTGCTGTATAATCGGGATGTAAGATGAAATATGTGTTACTAAAAACTCACTTACTCCGGAAAGGATGGTAACTATGGAAAACACAGTTGTAAAAATCGAAGGACTCATAAAACGCTACGATGAGCTTATAGCACTCGACGGGCTGAATTTGGAGATACGTCAGGGCGAGGTTTTCGGTCTTCTTGGTCCCAACGGCTCGGGCAAGACCACCACTATCAACTGCCTGCTCTCCCTGCTCTCCTACGACAAGGGCAATATAGAGATATTCGGCAAGCCCATGACGCCGACAAGCTACGATATCAAAAAGGATATCGGTATCATCATGCAAAACGTCGCAGTATTCGACGAGCTTAGCGTCTACGAGAACATCGACTGCTTCTGCGGTCTCTATATCAAGGATAAAAATGAAAGAAAAAAATGTGTGGAGGACGCGATAGCCTTTGTCGGTCTGGAGGACTTCAAAAAATTCCGTCCCAAGAAGCTCTCCGGAGGTCTGTTGCGCCGCCTAAACATAGCCTGCGGCATAGCACACAAGCCAAAGCTTATAATCCTGGATGAGCCCACGGTAGCCGTAGATCCGCAGAGCAGAAATCACATCCTTGAAGGCATACTTGAACTGAACCGCAAGGGCGCGACCATCATCTATACCTCTCACTACATGGAGGAGGTCGAGCAGATCTGTACAAGGATAGCCATCATGGACAGCGGCAAAAAGATAGCCGAGGGCACCAAGGACGAGCTCAAAAAGATGATCAAAAATACCGAGACCATAACCATCGATGTTACCGAGCTTAAGCAGGATGTGATCTCCGAGATAAAAACACTGCCCCACGTATACGATGTTTCATACGACGAGAGCAAGCTTATCATATACTGCTCGGGCGGAAGACACAACCTGATACGAGCGCTGAACGTGCTTCAGGAAAGGGATATAAGCTTCGGACATGTCTACTCCGAGAAGCCAACCCTCAACGATGTATTCCTCGAGATCACGGGCAAGGAGCTCAGAGATAAAAATGAAGAGACAAATACTGATACGGATAACAAAAAATCAAAAAGATAGCATGGAGGGATGGCAATGTTTTTACATAATCTGAAATATGAGATCATAACATCTCTTCGCGCAAGAGATCTGATCATATGGCTGATGATATTTCCCATCATACTCGGGACATTTTTCAAGATAGCCTTCGGCAGTATGTATGAGAAGGATTCGTTATTCAAGACAATAAATGTAGCCATAGTGGAAAATCAGGTATCTACGGCTTTTAACGAAACAATAAAGCAGATAGAAAAAAATGACGATCCGCTACTGAAAGCTGTCTATACGGATGAAAAGGATGCCATGACAAAGCTTGAAAATAAGGATGTGGACGGCATTATATATGTTGATAAAAAAGAAGAAGCAATCAGCGATACAGACGATCCGGCTGCCGGTGGCTTATCCGACATGTTAACCGAAAGCCTCGGTATGAGTGAAACCAATCTGTCTCTAAAGATTGCTTCAAACGGCATGAACTCAACGATCCTGAAAAAATTCATAGAGCGATACATGCTGCAGGAACGAATAATAATAGAGACTGCCAAGACCGATCCGGCCAAGATTCAGAGTGTGATAAGCGCATTTACTGAAGACATATCTTTGACCGGAAACAATCCCATGGAAGGTAAAAGCGCCGATCCGTTCCTGACTTACTTTTATAACCTGATAGCCATGGTCGCCATGTTCGGTTCTGTCACGGGACTCCACATAGCCATAGCCAACCAGGCAAATCTCTCTGCTCTCGGTGCAAGACGAAACTGCTCACCTACACATAAATTAAGCGCGCTGCTTGCAGGTCTGACCGGAAGCTACTTTGCTCAGAGCGTATGTGTCATACTGTGTGTAACCTTTGAAGTGCTGGTGCTTGGCATCGACTACGGTACAAGGCTCCCGCTCGTCTATATCGCTTCCATACTCGGAGGCATATTGGGTGTATCATTTGGATTTTTCATAGGTTCCATAGGCAGCATGCGCCTTGGTCTCAAGGTCGGTATATCTATGGGTATATCCATGATCCTCTGCTTCATGAGTGGGCTTATGCTCGGAGATATGAAACCGTTGATCGAGAAAAATGCTCCCATAGTAAATGACTTAAATCCGGTCGCACTCATATCAGACAGTATATACTATCTGAACGCTGATACAGGTTATGACCGCTTCGTGATAAAGCTGCTGTCAATGATAGCTTTCTCAGTGATATTTGTACTGCTAGGCTTTATGCTTACAAGGAGGAAAAAATATGCAAGTATTTAAATTATATCTGAAACTGTTCAGAAGTTATATACCATCATCCATGATCTATCTTGTTGTGTTTTTCTCCATAGCAATTCCTCTTTCGAAAGCAGGATCGGAACAGCTTTCCTTCAAGGAGTCAAGCGTAAGACTTGCCGTATTTGACGAAGATAACAGCGCAGCAAGCCGCAAGTTGATAGAAAATATAGATCTTAAAAATGATGTGACGGATATAGCAAACGATCACGATACCATCATGGATGCTCTGTACTATACAACGATAAACTATGTTATCACGATAAAAAAAGGATATGAGGATATACTTAAAGATCCTTCCTCAACCGGAGATGATATAGCATCAGTGATCGACACCATGTATCTGTCAGAGAACTACTCCGTGACCATGATGGAGCAGTATCTCGATGAATACATCCACTCCGTAAGAGGCTACATCGCAGGCGGAGCAACTCTCGACACGGCAATCTCATCAACTGAGGACGAACTCTCATGCGATATAGATGTCACCTACGAAACCTTCTCAAAGGACTCCTCGGCTGAGAGTGACTTCACAGAGAGCATGGCATACTTTTTCAGGTACTTGCCATATGTATTTATATCCATTCTTATAAATGCACTCGCGCCGATACTACTGACATTCAATAAAAAAGATCAGAACAATCGGATCAGATGCTCCAGTTTATCATCGACGAGCTTCTCATCACAGCTCTTTGCGGGAACCGGTGTGATCGTATTTGCCGTATGGGCTATCTTCATGATAGGATCAATGGTGATGAACAGAGGAATACTTAACGGTGTCGCTTGGATCGCGGTGCTCAACTCTTTCCTGTTTGCTCTGATATCAGCAACCATAGCTCTGCTTGTATCGGCATTTAAACCAAGTGAGAGTGTCATCAATATGATAACTCAGATCATAGCACTTGGAATGTGCTTTCTCTGCGGAGTGTTCGTTCCGCAATCGGTGCTGGGCGACGGTGTCCTGGCTGCAGCTAAGTTTCTCCCTGCATACTGGTATACCAGAGCCAATGATACTCTCTGCGGTATGAACACCTTTGATATAGGTGAGATATGGATGTGCATAGGAGTGGAGTTCGGATTTCTCATTCTGCTTGTGATCACAACGATGACCGTAAACAAGATCATGTCAAACACCGGTCGTTCCAAGGCCTCCGGCAGAGCTGTAGGCTGAGCATGACGAGAGTGTCGAGAGTGTCGATGCGATCACTGCATCCCCCTGACCACTTGACAATAAGTATCAGAATTGATATCATGGGTAACATATGGACAGACTATATGAGATAATAGCCATATCACTTCTCTGTCTGATAGGCGTAAGCTTATCAGACAGTTTTGTTGCGCCCGTGATCGTATTTATCATATCGATCACTCTTATCTCGCTGGCAGGCTACTTCGGAAAACCTGTATCATATGTTATCATAGTCGTACTGTCTCTTTCCTGCGGTATCATGCCTTTATTTTTCTGTATGGTTCCCATGATCATGTACGTTGCGCTTTGGGAAAAAAAGTGGTATCTCGTCACTCCTTCGCTGCTTGCGTTTCGTATGAT
>DMLD01000074.1 GCA_003453515.1 Lachnospiraceae bacterium | reverse complement strand
GCAACGGCTATCTCACGACCGATCACGGTGAAGATCTTGCCGCGCTTTGCGTCGTTTTTCTCTTTTTTATGCTTGATATTGGAAAATTTACTGTGTCCTGACATCTTTCTTCCTCCTTGGTTTGTCGCTAACTGTGACCGATTTTCAATTATATATCAAATGCGGGGTTCTGTCAAGGAGGGGGAGGGATGGCGGTGCAGTTGCGTGCATTCGGGATGCAGAGCATCCCTCATGTACGTAACCGCTGATGTTTCACATCTCGAATCTAATTAAAGGCACATATGGAAACAAGTTTCCAATGTGCCTTTAATCAGATTTGAAGATATATAGATTAAGGAAACGCTGATCAAAGCGTTTCCTTGCGCGAAAATCGCAGCACGAAGTGCTTCATATGCGATTTTCTGTGCATCCTTCTGGATGATGCTTTAAGAAACACTGATGTAATCAGTGTTTCTTAAAGTATCATCCGAGTTTAACGCGCATCTTGTCAAAAAAGCTGACTTCGCCTATGTGGATCATATCGAAGCTGTCTTCGGATCTGTATATCGTGAATTCATCGCCTGAGGTTGCCTCGCCGAGGAGCATTCCGTCGCCTCTTATGGCTGCAAGGTCGCTGTAGCCCGCCTTTGTTCTGTCTATGACAAGCCTTATCCTGCATGTTGATGACACGACAAGCGGCTTTTTGCTGAGTGAATGCGGACAAATCGGGGTGATTATCAGCGCTTCCATATTCGGCGCAAGTATCGGTCCCTGAGCAGACAGATTGTAAGCCGTCGAGCCTGTCGGGGTCGATATGAGTATCCCGTCGGCAACATATGAATCGACATAGGTGTCATTTACATACACGCTTATCGTAACCATATGTCCGAAATCCTGCTTGCATACCACGAACTCATTTATGACAGGACCAACTGTTCTGGTCTCATCACCCTGATGTATTTCGCACGTCAACGCCATACGGCTCTGCCTGCGATAGTTCCCGGCAAGAAGCTCCTCCAACGCCTTGTGGAGCTTCGGTCTCTCGACCTCCGTGAGAAATCCAAGCGTTCCGAAATTGATCCCGAGTATCGGTATATCACGTCCTGCAACCTTCTTTGCCGCCTGGATAACAGTGCCATCGCCTCCCAGCACAAGCACTATATCCGCATCCGTATCCGTCAATTTTTCCGGATCGTCAACAACTCTCACGCTGCTCACCTGATCTCCCAGATATCTTTCGATCTCATGGACAGTCTCAAGCCCCGGCTCCTTTTTCTTGTCTACCAGGATCACAAAATCCTTCATATATGCGCCCCCCTAAACCCGATCCTTCAGTGCAACCTTTATCCTATCAGCGACCGAGGCCGCGTCCAGTCCGTATTTACTGTAGAGCATAGCACTGTCTCCGTGCGGTATGAACTCATCCGGAAGTGACATCGGAAGATAGCATTTTGTCTTTATATTATTGCTTGCGATATAATGACCCAGCATCTGAGCGAAGCCGCCGCTGCTGACATTGTCCTCAAGAGCCACAACGACCCTGTGTGATGGTATGAGCTCATCAACTAGCTTGTTGTCAAAGGGCTTCACAAAACGCATATTGACAACCGTCGTTCTTATCAGGTCCTCGTCAAGCATATCTCCCGCTTCAAGAGCTGTCTTTACCATATCACCTACCGCAAAGATAACGACCTCATGACCTTCTCTTATCACCTCTGCTCTGCCAAGCTTAAACTCGGGTCTTGATCCGGCATCGGACAGCCAAAAGGCTTCTCCCCTCGGATACCTCACAGCCACGGGACCGGAAAGCTCCGCGGCAAAGTCCAAGGCAGCTATGAGCTCATCTCCGTCCATCGGCGATATGATCGTCATGCCCGGCATTGACCCCAGATATGACAGGTCAAACACTCCCTGATGCGTCCTTCCGTCATGCCCGACTATACCGCTCCTGTCAATGGCAAATATAACGGGATATGCAGGATTGCAGACATCATGTATGATCTGGTCATATGCTCTTTGTAAAAATGTCGAGTATATCGATACCACCGGCTTCAATCCACCCGCGGCAAGCCCCGCCGCATATGTGACGGCATGCTCCTCGGCGATCCCTACATCAAAGGCTCTGTCGGGATATTTTTCCGAAAAATCCGTAACACCCGTTCCATCAGGCATCGCAGCACAGACGGAAACCAAGGCTTCATCGAGCTCTCCCCTGTTACACAGCCATGCACTGAATATGTCGGTATAGGTCGCCGGCGAATCTTCACCGCCCTCGTACGGCTCTCCTGTTTCTATCTCAAAAGCACCGATACCGTGGTACTTATCGGGCTGTCTCTCGGCCGGCGGATAGCCCTTGCCCTTCTTGGTCACAACATGAACGATGACCGCCTCATCCTTCATGGAGGCAGCAGTCTCGAATGCTTCCCTCATGGTCTCTATATCATGACCGTCTATTGGTCCGATATAGGTAAGACCCATATCCTCAAAAAGCATCCCCGAAAGCAGCATGTGCTTAAGAGAATCCTTGGTACGCCTGATCCTGTTCGCAAGAGGGACACCTACAGTCGGTATGCGGTCGAGCGCCTCCTCGACCCTGTCCTTTAAGTTGCGATACCTCTTATCGGCGCGCAGCTGACCCAGATAATTGGACATCCCGCCGACATTCGGAGCGATAGACATTTTGTTGTCGTTTAGTACAATGACCAACCCGGTATTGGTTTCGACAGCATTGTTCATTGCCTCGTAAGCCATCCCCCCTGACAGCGCGCCGTCACCTATGACCGCGAACACCTTGTTGGTCTCTCCCTTTAGATCTCTCGCTTTAGCCAACCCAAGCGCAGCAGATATAGATGTGGAGCTGTGTCCTACACAAAAAGCATCCGCTTCACTCTCTCTGATATCCGGAAAACCGCTCAGTCCTCCGTACTGCCTTAGCGTATACATCTCATCCGCACGCCCCGTGAGCATCTTGTGTACATAGGACTGATGACCCACATCCCATACGAGCTTGTCCTCGGGAAACTTAAGGACAAGATGAAGCGCCATGGTCAGCTCGACCACACCCAGACTTGCGGACAGATGCCCGCCTGTCTCACTGACCGTCTCAACAAGTCGCAGCCTGATTTCTCTGGCAAGCTGCTTATAATCAGAGGGATCCACCCTCTTGATATCGTTCATCTTCACTATCTGATCAAGTAAACAACTCACTACTCATACCTTCTTAATTAAAAATCATTGTATAACCCATCTCGGCACAAAACTCCACTTGTCAAATATCTCTTATAGCTACGGACAAATCGTATATGAAGGCTCATGACAAATCTCCCTCATGGTTTCCCATGCCATATCACCTGACAGTAACTACTCTCAGGACAGCTCACGGAGCAAATATATGTTTAGTTTGAGGGGGCTTTCGTAAGCGCCGGTGCGCAGCGTTGGTATTTTCAATGCGTGCACCGCTGCGGTTACGACGGGCGCAAGCGTACCCCCGAAAAAAAACATATATTGCGGTGAGCTGTCCGGCGGACGGCAGTTGGCTATCCGGCGGATTGCGGTGAGCTGTCCGGCAGTTGACAGTGAGTTGACCGGTGGCAGCAGTTATCTGTCCGACGGGCAGCAAGCTGACAGGTAGGTCAGCTCACTGCCAACTGCGGTCAGTGATCCCTCTCCGCCATGAAGAGGAAAAGCCTCCTAAGAAAATCCTTAGTCTCCATCCCTGATGTAACAATCGGCAGAGCATCCAGTCTTTTAAGCGCCTGTGCGGTATACTGTTTGACAGCCTCTTCGCTCTCTTCTATACCGTGCTTGGCTGCATAGGTGAATTTATTCATATCCTCATCACTGTGAGTAGGCTTACCGAGCTTAGACTCATCACCGACCATGTCAAGAATATCATCTCTGATCTGAAAAGCCATGCCTATATCACACCCGATGCGTTCTATCATCTGAAGCGTATACTCATCAGCTCCTCCAAGTGCAGCGCCAACCATCATGGATGCAGCGATAAGAGCACTTGTCTTTCCGCGATATATATACAGAAGCATATCCGTATCGATATCCCTGCCGGTATTCTCGACATCCACGACCTGACCACCTATCATACCGTTGACGCCGGCACATCCGGAGAATTTTTCAAAAGCTACGACAGCGCGCCTCATCTGCTCCTTTCTGTCAATAGCGCCTACGATCTCGCGCGACTGTATAGCCATCAAGGCTTCTGATATCTGTTCATACGCTCCGTTTAAGAGTGCATCACCGGCAAGTATCCCCATTGCCTCACCAAACTGCTTGTGCGTTGAGGGACGTCCTCTGCGTATATCATCATCATCGAGCGCAGGCAGATCATCGTGCACCAGAGAATAGCTGTGTACCATCTCCATAGCCACCATAAAGTGATGAAGTACAGTCTCGTCTCCACCGCCGAAAAGACAAAACATCTCATGCATCAGCAAGGGACGCAGCCTTTTCCCGCCCGCCATAATACTGTAATTTACAGCCTCATAAATGGTCTTGGCGTATCCGGACTCCTCCGGCAGTGCATTCTTAAGTATTTCCTCGATCTGAGCGACCTTCTTCTCAAACTGCGCAATCGTAAGCTCTTCCAAATCTGCCTCCTTACTTTACCGGTCTGTGAACCATTGATATGATCAGTATTTCCTTAAATCTTCACTCATCTCTAAATATATCTCATCGATCCTTGAATCATCTATGCTTGTATCCAAAAAAATCTCCACTGCATACTTAGCCTGGGCTATGAGCATCTCAAGTCCGGTTATCCCTATCATCCCAAGCTCCTTCGCCTTTGCCGTAAGCTTTGTTTCAATGGGATTGTATATGATATCCAAAACATGGGTACATTTTTCAAACCGTTCAAGCTCTATCGGAGATGAATCAACATCAGGATACATCCCCACAGGAGAAGTGTTTATGATCACATCTACATCCGTATGATCGGCATATAGCTCATCGTAGCTAAGTGACTCATCATCCGCGGATCTTCTGACAATGACCATACTACCGACCCCGGCATCCCTTACACATGCTTTAATGGCTTGTGCGGCGCCGCCGTTTCCGATAACAAGCACCTTTTTCCCGGCAAGATCAACATCATGTTTTTTCAGCATATAATTAAAGCCCATATAGTCAGTATTGTAACCATAGAGCTTTCCATCCCGATTTACTATTGTATTTACGGCTCCTATAGCCTCAGCGCCCTTGTCTGACCCGGTAAGAAACGGTATCACCTTTTTTTTATAAGGTATCGTCACATTGATCGCCTTAAACTCATGACGAGACATAAACCCTTCAAATTCGTTTTCATCAAGAGGACACAGCTCATATGTATAATCAGCAAGCCTCTCATGTATCTCCTTTGAATAGCTGTGAGAAAGTTTCCCTCCGATCAGCCCGTAATCCATATATTATTCTCCTTGTTCACACACGGTATCAAGTATCCCGTTAACAAAAGCATATCCTTTATCCCTGCCATAGTCCTTGGCAAGCTCTACCGCCTCATCAATAGCCACCTTTACCGGCACATTGTCATCATAGAGTGCTTCATATATTCCGAGCCTTAAGCAAGCCAGTTCAGCCTTCGCGATACGGTTTAACTTCCATCCCTTGGAAGCCCCGGATATCTTCTCATCTATATCCGGAAGAACAGCATCTATCCTGTTCATGCTTTTTTCAAGATATTCCCGATCCTCATCAGTCAGCGGATCCTCTTTTTTAAGCTCATTCAGAAAAATATCCTGCTGTTCCTCATACATATCTTCAGAGTAAAACTCTTTCTGATATAGCAAGAGAAACAAGCAGGTTCTAAGTTCATGTCGATTCATTATTATCATCCAATCATTAAATAAACTATTATCACTCCTTAGGCAACGCCACTCCGGCGATATTAACATCAACACGCTCAACCTCAAGACCGGTCATCTCATTGATCGCCTGCGATATTCTTTCCTGAACTCTCGCACTGGTCTCCGGAATGCTATAACCATATTTCATTGTGATCTCAATCTCAACTATAGCCTTGTTATCATCAACTTCAACCTTTACTCCCTTGGCATTCTTCTTGGAGCCAAATCTGCCCACAAGCTCATTTTTGATCTGACCTGTAAGCGTCTCAACTCCCTCTATCTCACTGGCAGAAATGCTTGCAATTGCAGCAACGACCTCGTTTGCAATACGGATCTCCCCGATTCCTTCTTCATTTGTATTATCCATAACAGGTAACCTCCATTTTGTTATTCTTGTTCCACTATACCATTTTTTTGAGTTAATGTCAATAATCTCGTTAACTTAGGATGTTTCATCTTTTTTTGAATTATTTTTAAAAAAAATTGAGTGCTTTCCCAAAAACTTTGATCAAATCAGTGTATCCGTATCATCCTCTTGCCGCCTCAGAATGCTCTGAGATGTGTCTCCTTACCTCATTTATGACCTGATCGCGCCCATGATCCTTTGCATAATAAAGAAGGTCATCTGCTTTTTTGAAAAATGATTTCTCATTCATGCCTTCCTTAAAAACCGTCACACCCGCACTTACTCTTATTGGAATGTCTGCATCCATATACCTGGCGGGATGCTGACTTATTCTTATCCTGATCTCCTCACATATATCAGTTATCTCATTTTCAAACTGCTCGGTGCTTATCCGTCTGACCGGAACAAACAGCATCAAAAATTCCTCGCCTCCCCATCTTGACGGCATCATATCTACAATATCGGTTCTCGTACTCATAAGCATACCTGCCACAGTCTGCAAAACTATATCGCCTGCATCATGACCGTAGTTATCATTTACCTTTTTGAAAAAATCGATGTCAAATATAGCTATTCCGATATTTTCATCTGTCCTGTTTTTCAGCTTATCATCAAGCAGTCCCTGCATATATCTTCTGTTCGACAGACCGGTCAAAAGATCCTTTGTTGCTCTTTCATTAAGCTCTTTTTGCATACGGTAAGCGTTACTCGCGTAAACGACTATAAAGGCAGCTATAAAACCCATGGCAACAATAATATTGATCACGAAGAACACTCTGATAAGCCTCGGATTATCAACAGTATCAATACACGGATGATGCCATGTCCATATTCTCATGCCAATATAAACAGCAATCACAAAAACAGAAAGGATATACGTCCTTTTCTTCATCCTCTCCCTTGCTCCCACAAAAAAATCAGCAAACATGGTAGACACCAAAAAACCATAGCTGTAATGGTGAAAACCAAAGTCCCAACCAAGACTGATGGTTCCCAATACCATGAATATAAATATTTCCGCGTACATTATCACGACATAGACAGAAGACAACCCCTTTTGGATCAGATAGAAACAGACAAAATATGTGGCTATACTGAGAAAATTATAATAAAACATTATCTCCGCACCAAGCCAACTGAAAATAATCGCAAATACGGTATGAAGTAAAAACAGCCCACCGTTTAAAAAATATGTAAGCAGCATTACGTTGCTTAGTTTTTCGACAAAAC
>DMLD01000203.1 GCA_003453515.1 Lachnospiraceae bacterium | reverse complement strand
TCGCGTGCGATCATGCTTGTAAAGCACGTCGGTCGTGAGATAACCTCCTATATCCATCCGAAAAATATCCGCAAGATCAAGTTTGACGGCGCTCCTCTCTCACATGAGACTGTGCGCTCGACGACCTCTTATTTTCTTGCGTATATAACTCTTTTCATCGTATCAGTATTTATTGTCTCATTTGACGGATACGATTTTGTCACTAATTTTACCGGCGTTGCCGCGACCTTCAATAACATCGGTCCCGGTCTCGCGGGCGTGGGTCCGACTCAGAACTTCGACTTCTTCTCACCTGTTTCCAAGATCGTCATGATCCTTGACATGCTTGCAGGCAGGCTTGAGCTGTTTCCGCTTCTCATCCTGTTCAATCCGAGAATATGGATCGAGGATCTGACCCACTATCACCACCATCATCATCTGCATCACAACCATCAACATCACAATTCCATTAATACGAACAAAAAATAAGAGCATACTGTGCTTGACAAGATCGGTTTTTGGGTGTATATTACCTATTGGTTAGTTTTAACTAATTATAGTAAGTTTTATCACACTTTGTGTTGCACAATGTTATAAAACCGGGAGGAACTATGTTTATAGAAATCAATGATCTACACAAAAGCTTCGGAAACAACGACAACAGGATCGAGGTCCTCAAGGGCATAACCTTTTCGATAGATAAGGGTGATATATGCGTGCTTCTCGGGCCATCCGGATCAGGCAAGTCAACGCTGCTAAACATCATCGGCGGTATAGATGATGCCGATTCGGGTTATGTCTCCATCGGCGGTGAAAAGACGATCGATATGAACGAGAAGGCTTTGACCGCATACCGTCGCAACCATCTTGGATATATCTTTCAGATGTACAATCTGATCCCCAATCTGAATGTAAAGGAAAATATAGAGGTCGGCGCCTATCTGAGCGACTCTCCTCTTGATATTGACGATCTGCTGCACACACTCGGTCTCTATGACCACCGCTACAAGCTTCCCAACCAGCTCTCCGGCGGGCAGCAGCAGCGAACAAGTATCGGACGTGCTATAGTAAAAAATCCCGATATACTTCTCTGCGACGAGCCGACAGGAGCTCTGGACTACACAACATCCAAGGAGATCCTCGCCCTGATCGAGGAGGTAAATCAAAAATACGGCAACACAGTCATCATGGTAACGCATAACGACGCCATCAAAAATATGGCTGACAGAGTTATCAAACTTCGTGACGGCAAGATAAGAAAGGACGAAAAGAACGAAGTAAAGATAGCTGCCGCTGATCTTGACTGGTAAGAATGACATAAATAATTAAAGAAGGACTTAAATTATGAGAAATCCGCTTTTAAAACGAATCCCTCGTGAGCTCAAGGGTGAGCTCGGGAAGTATATAGTCATATTTTTGTTTATGATACTGGTTATAGGCTTTATATCCGGCTTTTTGGTGGCAGCCAACTCCATGATCACAGCCTACAACGAAAGCTTTGAGAAGTACAATGTCGAGTACGGTCATTTTATCACAAAGGATGAACCGGGCGCTGCTGCACTTGACGGGATCGCAGAGGACGGAGATGTAGACATAGATGATCAGCCCTATGTTGAGCCTGTTGTAAGTGCCATCGAAACAAAGGAGGACATATCCTCATCCAACAATGTAGTCACCGGAACCGGCTCTGATGGCACATCAGTCTCAGGATCAAGTACACTCAGATTGTTCAAAAAAAGACAAAATGTCAATCTTGAGTGTCTCATGAAAGGTGAGTTTCCCGCATCCGACTCTGAGGTTGCGATAGACAGAATGTATGCGGACAACAATCATTACTCCGTGGGTGATATACTGGATATCGGCGGTCAGAAAATGAAGGTTTCCGGTCTTGTGGCATTATCTGACTACTCTGCTCTCTTTTCAAGTAACTCCGACATGATGTTTGACGCAGTATTGTTTGGCGTTGGTGTAGTAACTGATGAGGGCTTTAAACGATTTGAAGATGCGCATTTAAAGGTAACATACGAATATGTATGGGATTATCACCGCACTCCTGTCGACGAAAAAGATGAGATAGACATGGCAGAGGAACTCATGAAAACAGTTGTGAGATATCTCACTCCCGAGGACTATCTCCCCAGGTACGCCAACCAGGCCATCAACTTTACCGGGGAGGACTTTGGAGGCGACTCTCAGATGATGAAGGTTATCCTCTATGTCCTGATAGTCGTACTGGCATTCGTCTTTTCCATAACCATTCGACATACCATCACCAGAGAATCCGCTGTTATAGGTACACTCAGGGCATCGGGATACACCAAAGGAGAGATTCTCAGACACTATCTGGCTCTTCCCGTTATCGTAACACTTATATCAGCTATTATCGGCAATATACTGGGATACACCGTATTCAAGGATGTTGGAGCAACCATGTACTATGGCAGCTACTCTCTTCCAACCTTTGTTGTGCTGTGGAATGCTGAGGCATTTTTGCTGACAACAGTTATCCCGGTACTCATCATGTTTGTCATCAATCTCATATCGATACACCATGCACTCAGGCTTTCTCCCTTGCGTTTCTTGCGTCATGATCTCACCAAGAAAAAGCGCAGCAAGGCTATACGACTTCCGCGCTGGAAGTTCTTCGGGAGATTCCGTCTGCGTATAATACTTCAAAATCTCGGAAACTATGTGACGATGTTTGTGGGTATCATGCTTGCCAATGTTTTTCTGCTTTTCGGTATGATGATGGGACCGCTCCTCACCCACTATCAGGATGAGATCATCGATACGATGCCCGCAAAGTATCAGTATATACTGAAAACACAGATAGATACCAGGATTGCCACAGCAGAGAAATTCTGCATCTCAACACTTAACTACTATCCGAGTGGTGAAAAGGATGACTCCAAGGAAGGCTTCTCCATATACGGAATCGAAGAAAACAGTAAGTATATCAAGGTTCAGCTCCCTACTGACGGGACGGTAGCCATATCAGACGGAATCAAGCAGAAATACGGCATTGATGTCGGCGATGAGCTGACTCTTCACGAAGTATACGAATCAAAAGACTACACATTTAAGGTGGGGCGAGTAGTATCTTTTCCAAGTTCTCTTGCGCTGTTTATGCCAAGAAAGACATTTAACGAAACTCTCAAACCGGAGATGAGTATTACTGATGTCATGAACGACCCGGAGATGCTTCTTCACCGACTTGCCACTCCGCCGGAATACGAATACTACAACGCTTACTTCAGCAACCGTGAGTTGGTTGATATAGATGATAAGTATGTGCAGACACTCATAACAGAGACTGATATGACGAAGGTATCCCGTCAGCTCGATGTATCCATGGGAACACTGTTCCAGCTGTGGAATGTCTTTGCGATCATCCTGTTTGCTCTGCTCATATATCTGCTGACAAAACTTGTTTTGGAGAGAAATACAACCTCTATATCCATGGTCAAGATACTCGGTTACCGTAACAGCGAGGTTGCGGGACTCTATCTCATGGCGACCACCTGGGTAGTTGTTCTGTCGATACTGCTCAGCTTCACTATAATCACACCGGTCATAGTATGGCTCTACCACATCTTCATGCAGAAGATGAGCGGCTGGCTCACCATATGGATCGGATGGGAAACCTATCTGAAGATGTTCTTGCTCGGAGCCATAGCCTACGGACTGGTAGCCACGCTTCAATTCATAAAAATACGCCGCATCCCTATGGACGAGGCGCTGAAAAATGTAGAGTAAAACTTACTGCTCACGGCTGATACACATATCGTTTGTCAGCCGTGAGCAGCAAAAAAGATAATTCTGTTTATCAACCTAATATCTCATCTGCCAATGCTTCCATCTGAGCCAGATTGCTCTCCTTCATCTTTGATTTGATGGTGACCACATTGTCGCAGAGCGTGATATTTTTCATGGACTCAAACTTCTCTCTCATCTTCTTAGCGGCAACAGGAGCCCAGCTTCCGTTCTCCATGAACGCCACCTTCTTGTTCTGGAAGTTCTTGTGTCCAAGTCTGTAAAGGAAATTCTCCATGGTCGGGAACAGTCCGCCGTCGTATGTTGCCGAAGCAACTACCAGCTTATCGTATCTGAACGCATCCTCGACCGCCTCAGCTATATCCTCTCTTGCAAGATCTGTCACAACGACCTTCTTGGCACCCTTTTTCTCAAGGATCTCCCCGAGCTTCTTAGCAGCCGCGCCGGTATTGCCGTGAATGGAGGTGTAAGCGACAAACACACCGTCATCCTCAGCCTGATAGGTCGACCATGTCTGATACTTATCGATGTAATATGACAGCTCCTCCTGATCCGGAAGAATAGGTCCGTGAAGAGAGCATATCTTCTCTATATCAAGGGCGGCAGCCTTCTTAAGCAGAGCCTGTGCCTGCGCCCCATATTTACCTACTATGTTGAAGTAATAGCGCCTTGCTTCACAAGCCCAGTCCTCATCCGTATCAAGTGTTCCGAACTTTCCGAATGCATCCGCTGCGAAAAGTATCTTCTCACTCGACTCGTAAGTGACCATGACCTCCGGCCAGTGAACCATGGGAGCCATGACAAAATTTAGCGTATGACTTCCGAGTTCAAGCTTATCTCCCTCTCCGACAGACTGTATGCGCCCCGAATAATCCTTATCCGTAAACTGCCCAAACATCCCCGCAGACTTGGTACTGGTGACGATCGTCATATCGGGGTACTTCTCGACTACTGCCTCAATGGAGCCGCTGTGATCCGGCTCCAGATGCTGCACGATCAGATAGTCCGGCTTCCTGTCTCCAAGCTCACTCTCGAGCTTTATCATCCACTCATCAGTCTTTCTCGCATCGACGGTATCCATGATGGCTGTCTTGTCATCCAATATAAGATATGAATTATAAGCCATCCCGTTAGGCACTATGTACTGACTCTCAAAAAGATCGAGATCATAGTCATTGACACCTATGTAACGGATCGAATCGGTAACCTTGATTTCTTTACTCATGTTTTAATTTCCTCCCATCTTTTTATATTTTTACGATCATCACTCAACACGTATGAGCAGACAACCGTGTCCCGGTATATCCTCCGTAGAACGGATATTGATCTCAACACCTCTCCACAGATCGATAGCCACGCCTTCCTTTTTACTGATAAACGGCTTGGGGCATATCGGCGTTGATGCAGTCGAGATATTGAACAATGCCACATACTCGGCACCGTCATATCTGTCCCTTGAACGCCATACTATAACATCGTTGTCACGATATGCCTCCCTCGCTCCCTCGGACACCTCCGTCAGTCGCATTACCTGCACATTTCTCAGAAGCTCTAAGGTCTCCTGATCCAGCTTGCTAAGCTCGGAGCCGATCATCAGAGGCGATCTTACTATACTCCACAAGGTCAGCATGGTTTTTTCTTCGTTGATGGTAAAATTCGTCCTTCTGTCTTCGCCAAAGCCCATGCCGATAAGTCCGACCGGCAACATATCACAGTCGGGGAATCCCGCATCCGATGCTTTGCCCTGCCAGTTCCTGCACACATCGAACATTTCTCTCAACTGATCCCAATTATCCCAAAAAGCGTCAGTTACACGCCACATTTCGGAGTTTTCACGATAAAAATCAAACTCCTCGGCAAGTGCCGGTCCCGGAGAAAGGGAAAGAACTATATCTCGGGAACATTTTTCTATGGCACTGTGGATCATCCTGATCTCATCCTTTGAGGACTCCGCATCCATGCGGCATATATCATCGCATTTGATGAAATCCACTCCCCACTCGGCAAACAGCGCGATCAGGGAATCATAGTACTCCTGCGCTCCCGGCTTTGAAGGATCCACTCCGTACATATCCGGATTCCACTGACAGATAGAGTACGGATTCGCTATCTGGTCTGCGGTGATCTCCGTATCCCAGAGCTTGCTGTGCGTATGGGCTGCTATACGTGGGATACCCCTCATCATATGAATCCCGAATTTAAGTCCAAGGCTGTGCACATGACTTGCCAGCGGTCCAAAGCCCGCGCCTGCAGCGGCAGAGGGAAACTTCTTAAGACATGGAAGAGGTCTTGCATACTCATCGACCTCGATCCTGCCAAACGGCACATATATACCGCCTCCGTCACGCGGCGGCTGCGATGTGTAGGAATACCATTCGATATCCACAACTATGTATTCCCACCCGTAATCCTTCAGATTTTCAGCCATAAACTCGGCATTTGCCTTGACCTGCTCCTCATTTACGCATACACCGTAGCAGTCAAAGCTGTTCCACCCCATAGGCGGTCTGATCATATCCATTTTCTCACCCTCCTGTCAGTTCAGTCTAAGCTAAACAGATATGTACATTTTACCATACTTTTCACTTCGCCGCAAGTTCAAAAGACAAAAAGACCGATCATATATCACGATCGGTCTCTTTGCTGAGGATACACTGTTAAATTCAGCGTTTCCCTAAAGGATCAATTATAGCTTTTAGTATGTTACTCGGAAAAAAGAGGTGTACTCAGATATCTGTCGCCCGTATCCGGGAAGATAACAACGATATTCTTTCCCTTGTTCTCCTCCCGCTTGGCAAGCTCGGTCGCTGCCCACAACGCCGCACCGGCAGAAATACCGGTGAACACACCATCCGTGCGGACAACCTCACCTCCGGTAGCAAAAGCATCATCATTCTCTACAGTAATTATCTCATCGTAGATCGATGTATCCAAGGTGTCCGGAACAAAGCCTGCCCCTATTCCCTGGATCTTATGTGCACCGCTCTCCCCCTTTGAAAGCACCGGAGATGACGCAGGCTCTACGGCAACTATGCGTATGTCCTTATTTTTCTCGCGTAAAAACTTGCCCGCGCCTGAAAGAGTTCCGCCGGTGCCCACTCCTGCAACGAATATGTCGACCTTTCCCTCGGTCTGCTCCCAGATCTCGGGTCCTGTCGTCTCATAGTGCACCTGCGGATTCAACGGATTTACGAACTGTCCCGGGATAAACCCTCCCGGAAGCTCCTTTGCAAGCTCCTCTGCCTTCGCGATAGCTCCCTTCATTCCCTGAGCACCGTCAGTGAGCACGAGCTCAGCCCCGTATGCCTTCATCATATTGCGTCTCTCAACGCTCATCGTCTCGGGCATGGTTATGATTATCCTTATACCTAATGCAGCAGCTATGGCAGAAAGCCCGATGCCCGTATTTCCGCTTGTCGGCTCGATTATTACGGAATCCTTGTTTATCTTACCTGTCTCATACGCATCCATGAGTATTTTTTTCGCAATTCTGTCCTTGACACTGCCCGCGGGATTAAACGCCTCGAGCTTTGCAAAAATGCTTGCTCCAAGGGAATTCTTCTTCTCATAGTTAACAAGTTCGATGATCGGTGTATTGCCGACAAGATCGGTTATACTCTTAACAATAGCCATTTTTATTTACCTCCTTATCAACCAACAGCCTTAAAGGCCTCTTCAAGATCCTCTATTATATCATCAATATGCTCGGTACCGATGGAAAGACGAATGGTGTTCTTTCTGATCCCTACACTCTCCAACTCCTCAACTGTCATCTGAGAATGTGTAGTGCTTGCAGGGTGTATGGCAAGAGACTTCACATCAGCCACATTGGCAAGCAGGGAGAATACCTCCAGATTGTCAATGAAATCACGAGCCTTTCTCTCATCACCCTTTATCTCAAATGTGAATATCGACCCTCCGCCGTTCGGGAAGTACTTAGCATAAAGCTCCTTCTCTCTTTCATCATTTGAGACCGAGGGATGATGTACAGCCTCGACCTGCGGATGTTTGTTGAGATACTCAACAACCTTCAGCGCATTCTCAACATGTCTCTCCACACGAAGTGAAAGCGTCTCAAGTCCCTGCAGGAATATGAAAGCATGGAACGGAGACATCGTCGCTCCGGTATCGCGAAGCAGTATCGCTCTTATCTTAGTAACAAAGGCTGCCGGTCCGACTGCCTCGGTAAAGCTGATCCCGTGATAGCTTGGGTTCGGCTTGGTGAGAGAATCAAATCTGCCGCTTGCCTTCCAGTCAAACTTACCGCTGTCAACGACCACACCACCGATCGTCGTGCCGTGTCCTCCGATAAACTTCGTAGCCGAATGAACTACGATATCAGCTCCCCACTCAAACGGACGAACCAAATACGGTGTAGCAAAGGTGTTGTCGACCACCAGCGGAAGTCCGTGCTTATGAGCCAGCTCAGCAATAGCCTCAATATCGGATACATCCGACTTAGGGTTTCCAAGAGTTTCGATGAATATAGCCTTTGTGTCGGGCTGAATAGCCTTTTCATAAGCATCGAGATCATCGGCTTCAACAAATGTCGTATTTATCCCGTAATTCGGAAGAGTATGCTCAAAAAGGTTGAACGATCCTCCGTAGATGTTTGCTGCCGAAACGATATGTCCGCCTCCCTCAGCAAGCGTCTGAATAGTATAGGTGATCGCTGCGGCTCCACTGGCAAGCCCGAGCGCTGCAACACCGCCCTCGAGAGCTGCGATCCTCTTCTCAAAAACATCCTCCGTCGGATTCGTCAATCTTCCGTAGATGTTACCCGGATCCGCGAGTCCGAACCTTGCTGCCGCGTGATCCGAATTGTGAAATACATAGGAAGATGTCTGGTATATCGGAACTGCTCTCGCATCCGTAACCGGGTCTGCCTGCTCCTGACCAACATGAAGTTGCAATGTCTCAAAATGTAGATCTCTGTCCTTATACTCTTTCTTACTCATATACACATTCCCC
>DMLD01000114.1 GCA_003453515.1 Lachnospiraceae bacterium | reverse complement strand
TGAAACGACCTTGAGTGCCTTGCCGTCCTTATCAAGAACGCTGACCGTCTCGAGATTTGCCTGAGAATCCGCAGCGTCTGTCTCAATACTGTAATTAGCATCGAACTTCACGGTTATCGCTGCATACGGTGTCTGACCCTTTTCAACTGCAGGGTAGAAATAATTCACTTCGCTTGCGGTCACCTTCATCACATAATTGTCAAGCTTTATGTTGAAATGCAGGTCATTTTTTGCGGTATCTGCGGTGAGCTCATATGCATAGAAGCCGTCACAGGATACACGAAGTGATCCCGTTGTCAGGGCATCCTTAAGCACCACGCTGAGAGAATAATCCGCCTTATCATACTCTGCTTTTATGATCGGAACTGCTGTAGCAGTACCATCAGCGGCTATAGCCTGAACGGTGATCGCCTTAGATGCGTTATCGACCCACGACCATCCGGAAGCATTCTCACTGTCAGGAGCAGTCACATTGGCTACCTGCTGGTTAAAACCAAATCTGATGGCGGTACTTCCATCCGGAGTTGTGCATGCCCAATATGTGTTCGGATCGATAGCTACGCCAAGTCTTGACACCTCGTCAAATGTGAAGGATGTCTGGAATTCGCCATCACCAAATGTGAAGTAGTATGTGAGACCGGTCCTGAGCTGACCCTGCTGCATCATTACTTCAAATGACTGGGCATCGGCATTCTGTGTAACTGAATCGACCGCATATGTGACACCGTTGGGATCCTCTACCTTGATGACGTTGGCTGCTGCATCCGAATACCATGTCTTGGATCCGTCTTCACCTGTTGTAAAGCCCTCTGCTGTCAGATCATGCTTATTCTCGGTTGTGAGCGAGAACACGGCAGCAGAGCCTGAGTTTTCGGAAAGCGCGATAGTTATCTCTTCACCTGCGTCTTCAGTGTTGGTATCGGTGGTAACCTTGCATTTGAGCTTTACGGTCTTGGTCTTGCCGGCGAGCTTATACTTGACCTTACCGGTTACGACTGCCTTGCCGTTGGTGACCTTGCCCTGAACAACTACAGATGCTTTTTCTTTTTCTTAAGAGTTACATTTGCCTTACCTGCCTTGTTCACTGACCATGTTGTCTTTACAAGCTTTGACTTGTTTTTCTTGACCTTAAGTGTTTCCTTCTGTGATCCGAAGAGTGAAAGCTTGGTCTTTGAAAGTGTGGGAGCCTTCTTTGCAGCTGCATCCGAGCTTGTACCCGATATTGTTGCAGGTACTGCCAAAACGAGTGCAAGAGCAGTAGCCACGATTCTTTTCTTTACTGTTCTCATTTTACTAAACCTCCTTGTTACACGGCTAAGTTAAGCCATTTGATCTGTTACGATCACGATTATACCATCACATATCGAAAAATGCAAATGCCATGTTTGAAACCCCCTTGCATTACCATATATGATCTTGTATAATACTTTTGTATCTATGATCCAAAATACGGGGGATAGCATATGGTTGATATATTGATCGTTGAGGACAACTCAGAGGTTGCAAATTTGTTATGTGAGTTTTTGCAGCGTGAAAACTATGTGGTCTCGATCGCAAACAACGGAGAAAAAGCGCTGAAGCTTTTTGAGATGTACGGCGCGAAGCTTGTCGTGCTGGATATCAATCTCCCCGGACCTGACGGATTTGCCATATGCTCCAGGATCCGCGAAAGCTCCAATACACCGATCCTCATAGCGACGGCAAAGACCGGTAAAGCAGACCAGCTAAAAGGTCTCGAGCTCGGTGCGGACGACTATATCGAAAAGCCCTATGATGTTGATATTCTGATCGCAAAAATAAAGGGGATATTCAAAAGAAGATTTGAAACGGATATCATAAAGGAAGGGGATATCGAGCTAAATACCATCAGCCATAAGCTTACCGCCGCGGGTGTATCATATGAGCTTACGGTCAAGGAGAGTGAGCTGCTAAAGCTTTTGTTGGAAAACAGAGGAACAACGATGAAAAAGGAGTTTATTTTTAACACTGTTTGGGGGAGCGACAGCGAATCTGAGCTACAGACCCTCAATGTCCATATAAACAGTCTCAGGAAAAAAATAGAGAACGATCCCAAAAGGCCTGAGCATATCATCACGGTTTGGGGGGTCGGTTACAGATTCGTTTAATATCGCAGAGCCGCCGATAGGAATATGTCAGCCAAGGCTGACCGGCGGCTCGCGGGCGAGTAGGGTGCGATCATATCTTCCCTACTCGATATTCGATAATAGCTTACCATCCCATATCCATAAGCCAGTTGTTGAGCTTTCGCTCGCGATCCTTTTCCGTATCCGATACATCCGGGACGAATTCACCCTCGATATTTCCATCCACCAGATAGAGGATACGCGAGCATCTGGCTGCGACCTTCGAATCATGAGTGACCATCATAACGGTGGTACCCTCGTTGTTCAGCTTCACAAGCTCATCCATGACCTCTGTCGAGGATGTACGGTTGAGAGCTCCCGTCGGCTCGTCCGCAAATACTATCTTCGGGGCGTTGATCAGCGCTCTGCATATGCACGCCCTCTGCAGCTGTCCGCCGGAGACCTCGTTTATGTCGTTGTCGGCAACATCTATGATACCGAGCTTTCTCATCAGCTCCTCCCCGCGGGAGTATTTTTCCGCCTTTGAGATGTTTTCCTTTTTGCTTTGTACTGCCGGCAGGGTTATATTGTCAAGTATGGTCAGATTTTTCATCATAAACATCTGTTGAAAAATAAATCCCATTTTGTCAAGCCTTACCTTTGCAAGCTTATTATCCTTCATTTTTGTGATGTCATCGCCATCAAACATCACGCTTCCGCCGCTTGCCTTGTCCATGCCGGACACCGCGTATAGCAGTGTTGATTTGCCTGAACCGGACGGTCCCATCACGGCGATCATCTCGCCTTCGTTTATATCAAAGCTGACATTGCGAAGGACGTTGTTCTGTCTTTTGTTTACAACATATGTTTTGCAGATATCTTTTACTTCGAGTATTTTATTCATATCGTTTTCCTCCTGTACATTTCAGTTATATTTCTCTCTATATACGTTACTGTTCACGGCTGTCACTCTTTATATGTGGAATAGTAATTTTTATTCTATGTTAGCAGTATCTCTTGCCGTTATTTTTCTTGTATATAGTGCGGTTATAAATGCTATGATAACAGTGACCGCAAGAACCGTTCCCGGATATATGAAAAATGTTTTCGTCACATCTATATTGTAGGTCACATCACTTTTTCCGGTCATGGCAAATATCGGATCACCGACAAGCTTGGTAAGCGGTATCGACAGCCCCGCGGAAAAACCGGAAACTACCACGCCCACTATTGTAAATCTCCATACATGCCATCTGATAATAGCCGGGTTTGAGAAACCGATCGCTTTGCATATGGCTATCTGGGTGACCTCGCCCGCGATAAGAGTTCTCTCTGTAAGTATGGTCACAAGAATTATGATGATGAGCGTTATCACCAGCAAAAGATACGAAACCGCCTCCATCATGGGAGCGACCTTCATGCAGTCAACACAGTATTCCTCGGCGTTCATGGAATTGTCGGTATCCAACAGCCTGTTTACGGTCGCCTTTCTGTCTTCTATGGTTTCGGCATCAGGATGGTCGTCGAATTTTATCTGCAGCCCCATACAGGTTGAATAATGTCCGATATCTGTCGGCGCGTCCGTGTGAAGTCGTATCAGCGCGCCGAGGTTATTCATCGTTTCATATATTTCGGTAACCATACAGTCGATATCTTCATCGGCAAAATGAACCGTGATCGTATCACCTATGTCTATGTCGAATTCCTTGGCAACTGCCGGTGTGATCGCTATCTCATCCCTGCCGGCGGGTGTCGTGCCCTCTATATGAGCATAGTCCTCCATCCTGGTTTTACGTCCCTGTGAAAATGTATAGCTGTAATCCTTTCCTTTTACCGTGATCGGATATTTGAACTGCAGTTCCTGACATATCCTTCCGGGGATTCCCTCATCAGACAGCTTATCCTCTATTTTTTCATATTCCTTATCCACATCCTTCAGATCGGATTTGCTTGTGAGCTTCATCATCAGATCCGTATCCATCACATACATATCACTGACGGTTCCGAACGAATCAGCAAATGCATCGCTTCTCATGGTCGATGCGATATTTACTATCACGAGGACCAGAACGGTAAAGAGGAAAAATGTCAGTATGATTGTAAAAAATCGTTTCGGCGTGCTTAGCACATCGTTCAGAGCGAGATATCCGCCTGGCTTTAGGTGGGTCTTACGGAGGTGGTATTTATTTTTCTTTTTAAAACGCTCGCCTATCTGACCTGACCTGATCGCATCGAGCGGGGTGTATTTATTTACCTTTCCCGTGAACAAAAATCCGAACAAAAGACAGATCAAAACTATCCCGATGGCGCCGACGATATTCCACATCATCCCCTGTGTGGATTTCAGCATAATGGATCTTGAGCTTTCCTTCAGCAGCAGATCACCGAAGGGAAGACTTAGGGTACAGCCAATGATGGCACCGACAACTGCCATGGCGATGTATTTTACTATATATAAACCTCTGATGCGCAGGTTGTTGATCCCTATAGCCTTCATAACACCGATCTCTCTGAATTCCTCTTCAATGGAAAACCTGATCGAGAACCTGAGTATTACGAGGGAAACAATGATCAGACACGCGCTCATGATGAGCATTACATAAGCAAGGAGCATATCCATCAGATAAGATGTGCGGATCAGCTCCATGTCTCCATCAAACGCCACGTGAGCTACATCCTTAAGCGACGATTTGATCGCCAGAACATCATCCGTTTTTATGTAGCACGCCTCGCCTCTGTACGAATCGTAAATTATTTTTTTGCTGACAAGCCTTTGATAATCCTGCTCGTTTATGAGAAATCTTCTGTTGCCGACTATCGCACCGCCAAGGAAAGCGTCCTTGCAGATACCGACTATTTTTTCACGGAGCTTTACGCCCTCTATACTTATAAGTATGGTATCGCCGACCTCGTGAGAGGAATCACTTAAAAACGCGGGAGAGACATAGACTTCCCCGGGGGCGATAGCTTGTATGGCTTCGTTGTTTTCGTCGTAGAAATTGAGTTTTGCCCTCGATATTGACTGGATCAGATTCGCTCCTGATGACGTGCCGTATTCTATTTTGGCATCGTTGCTTTCTTTGATATTTTTTTGTGATCCATAGACGATCTCTTCAAGACTGTAGTCCTTTACGGCGGGTTCGGTCTTCAGCATATCATCAAGCGCGCCGACAGCGTTATCTCCCATGGTGAGGATATTGTAATCCCCAAGTCCCGCTTCATTGAAAAAGCTTTCGAGACCCTCAGAGACTGTTATTATATTGTTCAGTCCGCTTGCCAAAAACATGGACGCGATGATGATAAAGAGAAAAAGAATAGTGTTCATCGTCTTTTTTCTTTTCAGATCGCGTCTCAACATCCGTAGCATCATAACTATCATCCCTTCCGGGGGCAGCCCCCTGTTTTATTTTATGATGCAAGTATAACGCTCAAATTCTTAAATAATCTTTAAATTCATGCCTTCATGATCACAACGACTGCTTCAAAGCCATCCTTCGTGGCTGTGGCGTATATATCGCCGTCCATTCGTTTCATCAGCTGGCGGCTTATGTACAGCCCGAGTCCCGAGCCCTTTTTCTTCTCGGAATTGCTCCCCCTGTAGAACGAATCGAAAAGGTGTACCATCTCGCCCTCAGCAGGAGGGATCCCGGAGTTTTTGATGTGAACGAGCCTTGCGCCCTCCTCCTCGGAAAAGGAGATCTCCACGCTCCTGCCGTCACCGTACTTGATCGCGTTCTCCAATATGTTCTGCATGACCTCCACCAGCCTGTCCTCATCGCCTCTGACGAGGATATCATCGGCTTCCGTAATTTCAAACCGGGTGTGGAGCTGCTCGAGCTTTTCCGAATAATAATCCCTGATACGATCCAGAACGCTGCTTAGATATATCTCATCCTCCTTCACCTCGAGGAGCAAAAAGTCATCCCTTGAGGCAGCGGTTATCTCATCGATATAATTTTTGAGTTCGTTGAGATTTTTCCCGATCCCGAGGTAGGCTTCATTTTTCTTCTCATCCGTGTCGTACAGCCCCGAGGAGAGAGCCTTCGTATAGAGCTCGATGGCGGAAAGAGGTGTCTTGATGTCGTGCGAGAGCGAGAGCATAAGTGTTTTTCTCTCTTTCATATAAGCCATCTCTTTTTCTCTGCTTTGTTCAAGCTTTTCACGGAGCATGTCTATACTCCATAAAAATTTACCGAAGATCCTGCTTCTCTCTTCCTTGACCGGTTTTGACAGATTGCCACCGGCAAGGTCGTTGGCAAGCCTTTCCATTGAGTAGAATGGCCGTATAACACTTCTTTTGATATATATAAAGATAAAAATGGTGATGAGGATAGAAAAGCCAAACACTATATTCATGTATATTATTGGCTTATAAGAGATGTCTGTTATGTAGTCAAATCGATAGAGCTTATCCATCATTTTTTTAACCACATAGTTAGAAGAATCCTTATCATCCGGATCGTACTCACGCACGGATACGATATGCGGATAGGTGGCGGGATCTATGTTAAATTCGGAATCGGTGGGATGTACGGACTTTACTGCGGATGCCTTTCCGGTTTCGATGTCATGTATCAGTCGCTTGACTTCGACGAGATAGTACTTATCATCCCTCGTATCGTATGAGGAAATACAATAATAATTCCCCCCAAGGATGATCACCAATTCAAGAGTAATCACTGCCACCATCACTTTGTTAAATCTTTTCAAATCATGCCTCCATATGCAAATGTTATTGTTCATGGATAGGCACAGTTCCGGGAAACTGAGGATTCGACCGTACGCTAAGCCGTGAATAATAATGATTATACCATGTATCCGAGCATATGTCCAATTTTTAGCATGAATAATATATAACTTGCACTCATGTGTATTTTTGTGTATAATAGGGATGTAGTTCGTATTCTTGAAAAATAGTGTGGGACGGGTAAGGAAACGCTGATATGACAGGCGTATCCTTAAGTGCCGCGGCTATAAAGGGGTGTATATATGGCAAATAAAAAGATAGCGATCCTCGTCGGTCAGGCCGATGAGCAGTATCAGGAGAGATTCATAAGGGGATTTCTTGAGAAGGCGTTTGATAAGGATTATGACGTGTTCGTGTTCTCCATGTACAAGAAGTATCAGTACACGCCGGAGCGTGAGCGCGGAGACTCCAATATTTTTAACCTTGTAAACTACGATATGTTTGATGCGCTGGTGCTGATGAAGGATACGATACAGACAACCGGCGTCATCGAGAAGCTTGAGAAGACCATACATGAGAGCTTCACGGGACCGGTGATCTCCATTGAGAAGGAGAGTGAGTATTTCCCGAGTGTGTGCACGGACGGATATACCTCCATCGTCTCGATAATCACTCATCTGATCGAGGCGCATGGCTACAAGGACATCGCATTTTTGACGGGAAAGAGATGGCATCCGCACTCACAGCTGCGACTTAAGGCTTTCATGGATACGATGGCAGAGCACGGCCTGAGCGTGAGTGATGACAGGGTGATCTACGGTGATTTCTGGTACAAGAGCGGTGAGGTCTGCGTCGAGCAGCTTCTGGCATCGGGGCATCTTCCGGAGGCTATCGCCTGTGCCAATGACCAGATGGCGATAGGTGTGTGCGACGAGTTGAGCAAGCACGGCTACAGTGTTCCCGAGGATATTGCCGTCGTCGGCTTCGATTCGACCTTTGAGGGGCGCACAAGTCCGAGCACTCTTACGTCCACTATGCTCGCTTCCAAGGAGTGCGGAGAGTACGCCTTTGATTTTTTGGAGGCGGAGCTTGAGGGTAGGAGCGTGCCGGAGTTTAGTGCCAAGGATGAGCTCATGATAGGAAAGAGCTGCGGCTGCGGTGAGTACTCGACCATCTCGGAGACGTCCCTGCGCGACAGATGGACGACCGATATCTCGGAGGAGGGCTATACCTCCATATACAATACCTTTGCGGACGATCTGATGAAGCAGGATTCGATCATAGATTTTCTGAGTGTGATCTATGAGTATTCCTACCAGCTGAGTGGGGCGAGGAGCTTCCATGTGTGCCTGCAAAAATCGGTAGCCGGGCTCGAGGAGACCGGAAATATACACCTGCCCAACAAAGGCTACGAATCCGAGATGATACATGCGCTGAAGTATTATGCGTCGGGCAGCGGCGGCGGAGTGGGACTTGATGAGCTGTTTGATACGGATAAGCTCCTTCCCGATCTTGCGGCGGATGAGCCGGGTGTATTCTTCGTGACGCCATTTTTCTACGAGGACGAGTGCTTCGGTTACACTGTTCTCGATTACGGGAAAAAGGTGCGCTCGTTCGAGGATATGTACCGCAAGTGGATGGGCGATATAAGCCGTGGCTTCGAGGGGCTGAGAAGGAGCCTTGTACTCAGGGCTGAGGAGCTTCGAAGGATGGCGGGACAGAAGGCTGCCGTAAGTGAGACGCCGGCGGATAACAGGCTTTCCGACGAGGAAAAGCAGGAGATGAAGCTGGTTGAGAAGATACTTGATGACAATATGTTTACATATTACTTCCAACCGATAGTTCGCGTAAGTGACGGTTCGGTGTTCTCGTACGAGGCACTGATGCGCACCACGTCTACTCCTGCGGTGTCACCTCTTCTCATACTTAAGTATGCCGAGATGATGGGAAGACTTGTGGATGTGGAGAAGGCGACATTTTTAAACGTGCTCGCCTATGTCGACGCCAATCCGGAGCTGTTCCCGAACAGGAAGATTTTTATAAATTCGATACCGGGAGCCAAGCTTCCCGAGGATGTGTACGATCAGGTGGAGTCGCTTCTTCAGGCAAATTCCAAGGTCGTCGTCATAGAGCTTACCGAGGAGGCTGAGCTTGGCAGCGAGGAGCTCGACGAGATGAAGGAGCGCTATGAAAGGCTCGGGATACAGACGGCGGTCGACGACTACGGAACAGGGTATTCCAACGTATCCAACCTGATACGCTACATGCCGGATTACGTAAAGATAGACCGGTCGCTGATCTCCGATATTCAGGACAAGCCGCAGAAGCAGTATTTTGTCAGGGAGATCATAGGCTTTTGCCATGAGAACAACATGCTTGCGCTCGCGGAGGGAGTTGAGACCTCGGAGGAGCTGCAGACAGTCATAGGACTCGGAGTTGATCTGATACAGGGCTTTTATACGGCAAAGCCCGGACCCACTCTTATCGATTCCATCGATCCCGAGATCGTCAAGGAGATCTGCGGAACGTTTGACGCCGGTGCTGCCTCAAAGACGGGCTCGCGCAGATACATCGCGGGTCGCACGAGCAGGATATCGCTCAGCAACCTTATACACGAGGGCTGCTCAGAGATCGTCATCGGTGAGAACAAACCGTTGTACCGTGATGTGACCATCGTGGGAACGCCGGGTGTCAAGTCGGATATACGGATAGAGGTCGCAGAGGATTTCTCCGGAGAGCTCACTCTGGAAAATGTATATATCTCCGGCGAGGAGACGGTGCCTGCCATCAACATAAGTGACGGGTCGTCGATAAAGCTGATACTTCACGGGGAGAACGTGCTGGGCGCAGGAGGACTGCGTGTTGCCGAGTCGGCTTCGCTGGAGGTAAGCGGCACCGGCAACATGAAGGTGATAGTGGATGCGAGAGAGTACTTTGGCATAGGCGCCGGGGTCGATGAGGCTCACGGCTCGATCGTTCTGGCTCAGGGCGGCGAGATAAGCATAGAGGCATCCGGCAAAAGGGGAGTGTGCATCGGAGCCGGTCTTGGCGGCAATCTGGAGCTTCGTGAGGGAAGGTTCATCATCAACGCTTCCTCGGACACGGGCGTAGGTATAGGCTCTCTTGCCGGTCGGACTACGGGAGACATACACGAGTGTACGCTCGATATAAAGATGTCCGTATTCAAGGGAGTGTGCATCGGATCGGTAGAGGGTGAGGTGTCACTCGTATCGGAGAATGCGACCATCACAAGCGAGATAGAGAGCGGCGAGGCGGCATTTGTAGGGTCGCTCACAGGCGAGAGTATCAAGGCTGATATCTGGGGTATCAAGAGTGATGCGATCATCAGTGCGGATCGAGCAGCCTATGTGGGAGCTCTTGCGGGCAACAGTGATATCAAGCTTGACAACATACAGGCTGATGTCAAGATGAATGGCAAGAGTCCGCGCTTCCTCGGCGGAGAGGGAGACAACTGGATAGATGTGATGGGCTGTGATCTGACGCTGGATATCAACTCGTCGATGGATACCGATGAGCTCTTTGACAGAGAGATCATGGACTTCTCACAGTGCAAGTATAAGTTTACACACAACGGAAATCGGGTAGAACTGTAAAGTGACACCTGTCAGGCGGAGGTCTTTTCTATAAGGTCGATAAATTCTTTTTTGGGGATGGGCTTGGAAAAATAGTATCCCTGCAGATAGTCGACGCCGAGATTCTTCAGCAGGTCGACCTGGGATGCGGTCTCTACGCCCTCGACGAGGATCTTTTTCTCCATCTGCCGCATCATGCGGATACTGTTTTCAAGGATGATGGCGCCGGTCCCGCTCTTCTCAGCCTCCCAAAGTATCGACTTATCGATCTTGATGATATCGAGGTTTAGAGAAAAGATGGCATTTATGTTGGAGTAGCCTGTCCCGTAGTCGTCCATGGAAAACAGAAAGCCCACATTTTTCAGGGAATGGATAACGCGGCTGAGGAGCTTGTAGTCGTTTGCCGATACGGACTCAGTGATCTCGAAGTTGATAAAATTGCGATCCACACCGTAGGACTCGACCACATCGAGGATATGGTCGACAAAGCCCGGTTTCATGCACTCGAGCACGGAGAGATTGACGTTGATACACTCCATGCCGCACTTTTGGGGGATGCCGGTGCTGATAAATTCGCAGACCTCGTGAAGAACGAAGTCATCGATGTTGTCGATAAGCCCCATCTGTTCAGCGATCGGGATAAACTCGTCGGGGAATATATTGCCAAGCTCAGTATCGTGCATACGCAGAAGAGCCTCTGCGCCGTGGAGCTTCTCATCTGCGTAGTAGGTTGGCTGGTAGTAGACCTCAAAGCTGCCCGCATCGAGTCCTCTTGATACGGCAGCCTCAACCGCCGCACGCCTCAGCAGATAGTCGAGGTCATCATCCTCAAGGATGGTTTTGTCAAGATCGGTCGGCAGCGGGGACTCCATCATGGAAAAGGCTTCCGTGGTCGACGAAATATCGATGGGAAGACATCCGACCATCTGTATCGCCAGAAGTGGGATCTCCACCTCATCTATATGCCAGGTTTCCATGAAACGCTCATCGATCCGATTCACGATATCGTCCTTCTCGGCCACATCCTTGTGGTAGAGCATCAGAACAAAAACGCCCGGATTGACCGTATATACACAATAGCCGGGAACGATGGTTTTCAGATAATCGGCTACGACCGCATATACTTTATATACATAATTATAACCTGTGATCCTGGCTATGATATCGGAGTTTGTTATACGGATCACATCGAAGTAGAGATGTGAATAGTTCTTCATGGCTGAATCCATGTCCATGCGCAAGGCTGATCGGTTGTAGACTCCGATGGTCGCGTTCATCCTGTCATCCTCGTTCTCAATCGATATCATCGCAAAGGTAAATGAGATCGCCTCAAACAAAACCTCGACCCTCAGCCACCTGATAAACAGCTGCAAAAGCACGCCGATGAGCACCATGAAGAAGCACCAGACAAGCATGGTCTTTCTTTTTTTGGTGAGCACCTGCCAGGAAAACAGGATCAGAACAAGAGTCATGATGTAGTAGAGTGCAGCTGCAAGATATATGAAACCCTCACCCCACAAACGATGGAACCCGCCGGTCTCATCCACGTACCATACTATGTGGATAAAGGGGTTGAGTAAAACAAAGATCTCAGATAAGAAAAATGGTATCGCCTTGATAAAAGAGCTCATTTTGTTCTCGCGTATGGAGATGCCGACAACACTCGATGTATAAAAATACAAAACAGGACACAGCGCTGAGTGCGTCAGAAAGTATATAAACCGGAAAACCTTGTTGAGAGTCAGAGCCATCCCGGATTCGGGGAGCAAGTTGTCAGTAAGAGTAGAGACGATACCGCATATGGAATTGATGAGAAGTATATAGAGCATGACTAAGAAAAGACGATTGTTCGTCTTCTCGGTGTGCCCGTGAATGTGCATATAAACCAGGTTCGACAGACTGATGAGAAAAGCAGCAATGCTCAAGCCTATCGCCATTTGCATGGGATCGATCATATGTACCCTCTTATACCCTCATGGAACCGCCGGAAGTGCATGTGTCCAAGCCGGATTATGTATCTGTCAGCCGGGAACAGTAACCCTGTATGCATATCCGTCAGTTGAAAATAGTATCCTTTTCGAATATTTTAACATTCTTTAATAAAAATAGCAAGCGGAAGTTGGGTTAGTTTGCCGGTCTGTTTGCCGGCCGTGAATAGTTACAAGTGGTATCATTTAACATGCACATCTATCTGATCAAACGGTATCGCGATATTTTTCTCATCAAGCACATCTTGTGATATCCGAAGGAAAGCCCTTCTGGCTCTCTTGTAGAGCTCAGGCTTTACAGGTTCAATGACGATCAGGTAGTCGATATACGAGCTCTCAAATCCGGTGGTGCCAAGGTATCTGACATCGGCGATGCTCTCAACGCCGATATCGGTATATATGCTGCCGGTATTCTTATGTTTTTCAGACTTGTCACTACGGTTTGGAACATCGCCTGTGTGACCGGTGTCAGCTAAAACCTGATCAGAGGTGTTGGCGTTTAACTTGGCTCTGCTTATCATCTCGGCTATGGCAGCCTCGGCGTCGGATGCCTTCAGCTCATACGGCATGGGGAAGTGTATGTATACTTCGCCGGATCGCTTGACTACCGACATAATGTTGCGGTTGCAGATGGTTATGATATCATCGTCGTCGACACTTTTGATCTTGGTGGTTCTTAAGTTAAAAGAGACAACCACGCCCTCTTCATTTTCATATTGTATCAGATCGCCTATGTCGAAAAATCCGTCGATCAGGATGTGGATTCCCATGATGATATCCTTCAGAAAATCCTGAAGCGCAAGACCCACAACAGCTCCCACTACGCCGAGACCGGCGATGAGGGAGGTCACATCGACCCCGTTTATCTGAAGTATCGTCAGCACGACCAAAAGGATGATGGCGCCCTTGATGAGATCCGAAATGACGGATTTAAGGGAGCTCGCCCTGCTGAGAGGTGTGCCGCCATTTTTCCTGGTGCGGTATGCCTTTGTCATCTTTGAAACGATGATCCATATCACAGCAACGATCAGTATTATCAAAAGAGATTTGCCAATGCGATCAACTATGGCGTTGTTCATAAGTCCTTCCAAATTCAATAGCTCTTACCTCCGTATGATACAGATTATCTCATAGACGGGGAGAAGTGTCAAGAGTGGCGATGAGCGTATAATATTTATTGACATGCACTATAAAATATGCGATAATGTCCCTATAGCTAAATTCACGCTGTACTGTGAATTTTAGGAGAAGCGAACCAAACAATCATTGCTGTTTCCGCATGTATGGGGTATGACTATGGGGATATATGAGACCGGAGAGCAGGAGCGGGTGGACTGGGTCATTGTTGTTGATGACGACACCACGAACCTGAAGATGGCTGGAACCATACTTAGTAAAAATAACATCCGTGTCACGGCTGTGAAGTCGGGGCGCGCTTTGATTGATTATCTGGCTGAGCATGATAAACCGGATCTGATACTTCTTGATATCGATATGCCTGATATGAACGGGTTTGAGACGTTCGAAAGGCTGTCGGATATATACAAGGGGGACGATCAGATACCGGTTATTTTTTTGACTGCGAACGAGGACAGGGATACCGAGGCAAGGGGGTTGAGTCTCGGTGCCATGGATTTTATCAAAAAGCCCTTTGTGCCGGAGGTCTTGGTGCTCCGTGTAAGGCACATCATAGAGCTTGAGAGACTGCAGAAGGATCTCTCATATGAGGTCCAGAGAAAGTCGGCGGAGAACGAGGAGCTCTCGCTCCAGATCGTCATGGCGCTGGCGGGTGCCATCGATGCGAAGGATACCTATACCAACGGTCACTCCTCCAGAGTTGCGAAGTATTCGATGGAGATAGCAAAGAGATACGGCTATACCTCCGAGAAGCAAAATAATATATATATGATGGGGCTTTTGCACGATGTTGGCAAGATCGGTATCCCGGATGAGGTCATCAACAAGCCCTCCAAGCTGGATGATGTTGAGTATGAGATGATCAAGGCGCACCCGGTGATAGGAGCGCAGATCCTCGAGGCGATAAAGGGGCTGCCTGAGCTGGCGGTAGGTGCGAGGTGGCACCACGAGCGCTACGGTGGAGGCGGTTATCCCGATGGACTTAAAGGTGACCGGATACCCGAGGAGGCGAGGATCATCGCCGTCGCAGATGCTTATGATGCGATGACGAGCTACCGCAGCTACCGTGACCCGATGTCGCAGGAGAGGGTCAGGGAGGAGATCGTCAAGGGTAAGGGGACACAGTTTGATCCCGTCTTTGCCGACTGCATGCTCGCGATGATCGATGAGGATGTTGACTATCAGATGAGGGAGTGGAAGTAACACCAGATCAGACCCCGGGAGGAGTTGCCGATGAAGCAGACAAATGTCAACGATGATATACGTGAGCTCTCTCACATCGCTTTGGTTGTGGTCATCATGGGCTTTTCCGTCCTGATGATCATTCTTAACTTTTTGCTGGATTGGGAGCGCTGGACAATACCCTTGTCGGTGACTGCTTTTGTGGGCTGCCCGGTGATGCACGTGACAGGCAAGCCCGATGAGAAGCTCAGGCTCAATATATATGCCGTTGTTCTCCTGGTTGAGATGTTTTACTACAGCTGCAATGTAGAGACGGTTTTTGATTCCACACCTGTTGTCATAGTAGCACTTGTTTTGCTCGCGATGACCCAGGTGCGTTTTTGGGTTCCGGTCTGTATCTGTGTCGGCTATCTTGGCATGATAGTACACATGATCGAAAAGGGCGCGGATATGGAGTTCGTCAATCAGGTCGACAGGGTAGTCAGGACTGTGTGGGCATTCGTGATCATATTTTTCGCGGGCATAGTTGTCAATCGTCTTGTCAATGCGTGGTCGAGGGTAAAGGACAAATACGAGGAGAGGATCGAAACGGTTCTCAAGGAAAACAAAAGCGCGACCGACTTCCTCGCCAATGTCTCCCACGAGATACGCACACCCATCAATGTGGTCATCGGTCTGACCGGCGTGTGTGAGGAAGCGGAGACCAACCCCGCGATCAGGACGCATATGGAGTCGATCCAGGATGCGGGCAAGAGGGTCTCGGAGCAGATATCGGACATCCTTGACTATTCGGAGATCGACAGGGGGCAGCTTTTTATCAACGAAGAGGAGTACATGATCTCGTCTCTTCTGAACGATGTTGTCGAGGAACTCAAGGTCTTAAAAAATACCACGCTGGAGCTTGTCATCGACGTGGATCCTGCGTTTCCCAATGTCTTAAGATCCGATGTCAGCAAGATCAAGAAGATACTCTGGCATCTGATAAGCAATGGTCTCAAATACACCAGGGAGGGTGGCGTGTACGTGAAGCTCTACACCATCCCACAGGAGTACGGAGTAAACCTGCGCATCGAGGTCACCGATACCGGTGTCGGCATGGAAAATGATGAGATCGACCGCATATTCGATCAGTTCTATCAGTCGGATTCCGGACGAACCAGATCTACGAGCGGACTGGGACTCGGACTTTCCATAGTTTCCGGCTTTGTACGCATCATGGGCGGATTTTTAACTATAGAGAGCAGGAAAAATGTGGGCACTACCGTCAAGATTTCTCTACCGCAAAAGGTTGTCGACCCGTCCCCTGCCATGTCTCTTGCAAGACCGGGCGACATCACTATCGGCGGTTATCTCCAGTTTGACAAGTTTCCCGTGCCCAAGGTCAGGGAATTCTATAACAAGACCATGCTTAATATCGTTAACGGTCTTCATCTTACGATGCACAGGGTGGATAATCTCGATAATTTCAGAACGCTTCAGGACAATATGTCGTTTACGCACCTTTTTGTGGGACAGCAGGAGTACGAGTCGGATGCGGCTTATATAGAGGAGCTGTCCGAGAGGATGCTTGTTTTTGTCGTGACTGACAGGAGCTATCACCTTCCGAAGGGCAGCAGGATCAACCTGATAGAGAAGCCGTTTTATGCGTTCCCGATCATAACGGCTCTCAACAGAAGCTATGATTCGGATGATACCGGGGTCGGACAGCTTCGCTGTGAAGGTGTGAGGGCACTGGTCGTAGACGATGAGCCGATGAATCTGATCGTTGCCAGAGGTATTCTTGAGAGATACGGCATGGAGGTGACCACGGTCGAGTCGGGACTGGATTCTCTGAAAGCGTGCAGGGAGCATCTGTACGACATCGTTTTTATGGATCACATGATGCCGGGGATGGACGGCGTCGAGACCATGAAAAAGATACGATCCGAGGCGGGGCAGGGCAAGCGCTATTTTCCGATAGTTATGCTGACCGCCAACGCCGTGAGCTCTGCGCGTGAGATGTTTATGAGAGAGGGCTTTGACGGCTTTATCCCGAAGCCCATCGACCTGACCGATATGGAGAGAGTGCTGAAGAGGGTCCTGCCTTCTTCTGCGATCTC
>DMLD01000042.1 GCA_003453515.1 Lachnospiraceae bacterium | reverse complement strand
CCATAAGTCCCATTGCAAGTCCGCCCACATACTTAAGAAATGCCGACAACGGTGTCATCGTACCGAACGCTCCTCCGGCTGACTCTCCGTAACCGCATATCGTATCTACCAAAAATGCCAAAGCCACGAGTATACCGCCACCGATGACAAACGGAAGCATATGTGAAACCCCGCTCATCAGGTGCTTGTAAACAGAGCCGCCACCTGCCTGGCCTGTCGACTCCGACTGGGAGCCCTCACCCTTGAACACGGGCGCCGATCCTGACAGAGCCTTGTCTATCAGCTCATCAGCCTTGTTGATACCGTCTGCGACCTTGGTGATCACTACCCTCTTGCCGTTGAACCTGTCCATCGGAACATTGGTATCAGCTGCAACGATGATACCGTCAGCCTTCTCGATCTCATCGTTCGTCAGAACATTCTTCGCACCACCCGAGCCTCTGGTCTCCACCTTGACAGCCAGCTCTCTCTCCTTGGCAGCCTTCTCGATCGCCTCGGCAGCCATGTAAGTATGTGCTATGCCTGTCGGACAAGCTGTCACTGCGAGAAGGAGCTTTCCTCCTTCGTTTCCGACGATCCCTTCCGTTCTTTCCTTTCCGCTCTCTGCCTCATCAATGATCGTCAAAAACTCATCAACTGTCTTTGCAGCCTTCAGCTTTGCAGTGAAGTCCTCATCCATCAAAAGTGTCGAAAGCTTGCTGAGCACATCAAGATGCACATTGTCCTCAGTATTTGGCGCTGCGATGAGAAAAATAAGCTCAACCGGTGCACCGTCAAGTGCATCATAGTCTACTCCCGAGGGAACAGTCATCGCTGCAAGTCCCGGCTCCTTTACGGCATCGGACTTACAATGAGGGATCGCTATCCCCTCACCGATCCCGGTCGTCCCTTCTTCCTCACGTGCAAACACACCTGCCCGATATGTTTCGACGTCGGCGATCCTGCCGCCTGCGTTCATAAGATCGACCATCTGATTGATCACATCCTGCTTGTCTGTTGCCGATCCTCCGAGTTTGATGCTTCGCCTGTCCAGAAGATCCCTAATTCTCATATGTACACCACTCCTTTCACTATATGCCTGATCACTTGGCATCATGATCAACGCAAATTTTTATTATCATCTGCCAACTCAGGGCAGAAGAATCTCATATCACTCACCGTACGTTGCCTTAAGCAAAGCCTCGACCTCAGCCTTGGTCGCAAGCTTCTCTGAAAAGGCGGATGCGCTTCCCGTACACACTCCCATGTGAAACGCCTTTCCGTAATCATTTGTCTTCAAAAATCCCGCGATAAATCCTGCAACCATCGAATCTCCGGCACCGACCGAATTCACGACCTTGCCCTTCGGCGCCTCGGACATATACTCCGATCCGTCCTCTCCGACAAATACGGCACCCTCGCCTGCCATGGATACGATGACATTTTTCGCGCCCTTTTCCAGCAGCTTCTTCGCATAGGGTATGACCTCCTCGCGTTTGCTCAGCTCGACTCCGAATATCTCACCGAGCTCGTGGTTATTGGGCTTGACCACAAAAGGATGATAGGGCATCACGTTCATGAGAAGATCCTTTGTTGCATCCACTGCAATACGTATGCCTCTGCCCTCCAGCCTCTTCATGATGTCAGAGTACATGGTCTCGGGCATCACCGACGGAATAGACCCCGCCAGCACGAGTACATCGCCCTCGCTCAGAGCATCGAGCTTTTGGTAGAGCCTGTCCGTGTCCTGCTCTCTTATGGCAGGTCCCATACCGTTTATCTCGCTCTCCTCATTGGAGCGTATCTTTATATTGATACGGGACATCCCATCCGGAACATCGATAAAATCCGCCCTTATCCCCATCTCCTCCAGCCTGCGCCGTATCTCTCCTCCGGTAAAGCCTGACAGGAATCCGAGCGCTGTCGAATCAAAGCCGAGATTTTTGAGAACGATCGAAACATTGACCCCCTTGCCACCGGGGTAGATGATCTCGGACGAGGTCCTGTTGACACGCCCGAGCGTCAGATCATCAACGTCAACTATGTAATCAAGTGACGGATTGAATGTAACTGTGTAGATCATAATGCTTCCCTCCCTACTGTAAGTCCGTCCGGTCATCACACCGGCTCGTCTTTATCTATCTCCATACGTTTTATCTTCTTGGTGGAGCTCTTGATAAACGGGTATTTTCTCACGTTCAGCCCCACTATCTGATAATAGCTCGGACGAGATTCGTTGTACTTATCTATCGCCTTTTGAAGCCCGGCCTTCACCTGCTCGTCACCAAGCCCCAGCGCACCGACAACATCCTTATCCGGATAAATATGCGCCACAAGACCGTGATCCTTACCCTCGATGATAACCTCTCCCACAAGAGGCTCGAGCGCAAGCTTATTCTCTATCTCCTCGGGCGAGATATTCTCTCCGTTTGAAAGGATGATGAGATTCTTGATACGTCCGTTTATATATAAGAATCCGTCCTCGTCAAGATAGCCCTTGTCCCCGGTGTGAAGCCAGCCGTCCTTCAAAGCCTCAGAGGTCTCATCCGGCATCTTGTAATACCTTTGCATTACGGATGTTCCCTTGACGAGTATCTCTCCGTCTTCAAACTTTAGCTCGACATTTTTAAGCGGCTTACCGACAGACCCCGGCTTGAACGCGCCTTCGGTATTGGCGCTGATGACCGGCGAGCACTCGCTCATTCCGTAGCCCTCGTATATATCGATGCCAAGCTCCCCAAACTTCTCCACATAGAACGGATCGAGGTGTGCTCCGCCCGAGTATATACGCTTCAGCGAACCGCCGAATACCTTTTCGTATATCTCTTCATTTGTATGATCCTTACTCATGGATCTTACTCTCTTGTAAATGGTCTCTATCATGAGCGGTACCATAAGTGTCGATACCGGCTTGAAAACACTCATGTTCCTGACCATGTGCATGAGCGAATCGTTGATACATATGGTCGATGCGTTCGCAAAGCCTCTCAGCCAGTCCATCACAAGACAAAACGCATGATGGATCGGGAGAACATTGAGCATGGTTACACCGACACCCTTTTTAAGGACAAGCGGCTCTACATTTTCGGCAAGGTTTGACTGCGAGAGCATGACACCCTTGCTGACTCCCGTGGTACCCGATGTATAGATGATCATGATCGTATCATCCGGCGATGGGTGTCTGTCCTTATCGCTCACCCTTCCCTCTTCCATAAGTTCTGAAAGGCTCTCTACACCCTCACCGCACTCAGTACCATCCATCATCCAGATCTTTCGGATGGCAGGACACACATCAAGCAGCCTTATATTCCCCGAAGCGGGATCTACACTCACCCAGTCGGAGTGCAGCTTATCCAAAAATATACCCGATGCGTCAGACCTGTTTATCAGTTCAAACAGCTCGTCCTCCGGCATCGCCGTATCGAGCGGTATCGCGGTATTGGGTCCCGTAACTATGCCAAGATATGTCTCTACCCAGTCCTTTGAGCTTCCTCCTATGACAACGATATGCTCATCGGAAAAATCCTCTGCCAGCAAGCCCCTTCGGATCAGGCTGATATCATCGACCAAGGCTCTGTACTTTATGGAGCGTATCTCCTTTTTTTCAAGCCACCTTATAGCATCAAAATCGGGATAGCCTGCAGCTGTGTTCTCCAAAAACTCATATATCAGCGGACTCATAAATACCCTCCCAGATACTCTGTGGCTTCTCCGACAGTAT
Organism: Lachnospiraceae bacterium; assembly: GCA_003453515.1. GTDB lineage: Bacteria > Bacillota > Clostridia > Lachnospirales > Lachnospiraceae > Eubacterium_F. Next base: position 8,276 of record DMLD01000042.1, on the reverse strand, counting down.
AAAGCTTCACATCCTCTATATCCTCAAACTCTATATCAAACTCATCCTCAAGATCACCGAGAAGAGTCATAAAATCAAGTGAAGACATTTGCAGATCCTCCCTGAATCTCATCTCATCACTTATATCCTCGGCATCCACACTCGAATAGCGTGCCAGTATATCCTTGAACAATCTAACCTGATCATCGGTCATATCACTATACCTCCTTCATCAAAGCTCCTATCGTGATGTCGGGCTCATTTATCCCCTTAAACATTATCTTCATCATATAATAATACAAAAGCTCGATATCCTTCCCGCTCAGGTGCGCGGTCTGATAATGATATGAAAACTTCATCGTACCATCTCCGGGATGCGATACCGTCAGATACATCTTCTTGGTCGCGGCGCCGTTGGCAAACCACTTGATATACATGGGTATCCCCTTAAACGAGGTCGTATCTGCCCCCATGGACACCGGCTGATAGGTTAGGTAACAGCTCTCGTACGCGGTGTGCTCAGGGATGTGATAGCGTCGTCTGAACTCCTCGCTAAGCTTCCCCGGATCATAGTTTCCGTGCATATATATCCTGTTTTGCAAGGTCTGTATCTCGTATGCCGCATTGAGAAACTCAGTGTCCGGCGTTATGATCGTGCGGCACGGAAACATGATGGTACGGCTTCCTCCCGAGTTCCACTCGTCGACCGTCGATCTTCTCGATATGAAATTCTGTATCGTTATATCCGCCTGCCCGCCGTTTACCTTGGACAGATAGGTTCTAAGCGTGAGCAAAAGAAGATTGGTCGGGGACAGCTGATATCTGTCACAGAACTTCATGACACGCTTTGCCGAAGCCTCTTCCAGATAGTAGTCCTTGACCTTCACAAACAGATCCTTCATCTCGACATCCGCTGCCCTTAGGCTCTTGTCACCGTGGCGCTTCCTCGACTCATCCAGTACCGACGGACCGCATATGTCCGAGTACAGCGGTTCACCCAAGGAATCAAGCATGTCCATCCAAAATCTGTTATCCTTTTCAACACGCTTTTTATTGGTCTGCTTTTTCAGATCGTTCTCCAGCACCTTGACAAAATCCGCCGGATCACCGGGCTCATCTGCTCCCAAAACCTCATGCGCATACCACGCAAATATATCACCCACGATCCCCACAAGACCTGCGGAGTCTATGAGTCTGTGATCCATATGCAGGAAAAAGCCCCTATAGCCGCCCGGCAGGGATACTAACTTAAACTCACACATCGGTATGTCATCGCCATCAAATGTGACATACGCCCAATCCTGCATGATCCCGTCGGCTTCCTCACCTGATAGCCCTGACAGATCCGACCTTTCTATCTTACCGAAATTCTTGTTCTTCGGAGCGAGATACTGCATCACGCTGCCTGACTCATCCGGCTTTGTAAACTGAAGTCTCATACACCCGAAACGCCTGTAGGTAAGTCTGATACATTTTTCAAGGATGTCAAACTCTATGGGCGCCTTCAAAGCGACTACTATACTCAGTCCCGATACCTGCTGTGTCCCGTAGTCATGAATCCATATATTGTGCATATTTTGTGCCGGTGTGAGCGGATATGTTTTCATGTGCGTCCTCTCTGTTTTGTGCAGTTTTACTTAACGCTTATATTTTACCACACTATCGAAAAAAAAACAATTGTTTTTTACTTCGTGGAGGGCACGATCTCATCGTGTAGAGAAACGTTGAGGAAACACCTGTCAAGGCGTTTCCTCAATAGTTTTCCTCAATAGTTCTCGAGCGCGTATATATATATCTTTCCGCCCAGCTGTACTGGTTTAAAAATTCACCCTTGTACAGGTTGTCATAGCCCTCCTCACCCGAGGTATAGTCATAATAATCACATTCTATTATACCGGTATTGACCGCATATGAATTGCGACCGTGGATAAACAGATCCTCTAACCCCTGTTTATCGAGATCCTTCTTAAGAGACTGCACTACCTTTTTCAGGTATTCATATCCCTTCTCGGTATCGGCATCCTCAAAAATATTGGCACAGATCTCCGCCCTGTTGGCACTTGCCCCTTTGAGACATACCAGATACGCCATGAGCTCCTTTTCCTTATTTCTCGAAAGGGATATGGCCTTTCCCTCATAAAACATATCAAAGTTTCCGAAGCAGACTGCCTTGACCTTCTTGGATCCGGTTTTAATGGGAGATCTCAGATTATCCATCGCCTCCCTCAGTTCATCATCCATGACGGGCTTCATGAGATATCCGCTCACATACAGCCTCAACGCCGAAAGTGCGTAGTCCGCGTGCGCGGTGACCATTATTATATTGATGGTCGGCCTTGTCTTTTTGAGAGTTTTGGCAAGCTCCAGACCGGTCTTGCCGGGCATATTTATATCCAGAAATGCTATCTCTATCTCGTTGTTTTCAACGATGCCGATCGCTTCATCATAGTTTTTGGCAAGATGATAGGTGTTTCCCGGTCTCACCCTCTATCTCAAGTTTGCCGCTACACATAACTTCGAGCCTCTTTATCGTATTTGCCATACCGATATGATCCCGATCCTCATCATTTTCCTCTACCTCTGCCCCGGGATCATAGCCCACACCGTTATCGATCACCTCAACTATATGCTCATCGCCCTTCTTCTCTGTTCTCACGGTCAGGGCAGCGTCATTCACCTGACCGTCATTGAGTCCGTGGTGAAGCGCGTTTTCAACTAATGTCTGGATCGAGAACGGCGGAACATCGAATTCCTCATCCCTGATATCAAACTCGATCTTTATGCTTTCGTCAAACCTTTTGTTCTGGATCGATAGATAATGCCTTACCAGATCCAGCTCCTTTGAAGCGGTGATGCAATCATTTTCTCCAAGAAAATCGGTAGTTCTTCTCAGACACGCCGAAAAATCATTGATGACCTCAACTGCTTCCTTCTGTGAATACTGGCACAGATATCTGATCAGCGAAAGACTGTTAAATATGAAATGGGGCTGCATCTGCCTGTTGATGATACGCAGCTTCTCATCGTTCAGCTGTCTTTCCTTCTCTATCATGTACTTTGAGTATTCAGCTTCGTACGCGATAAACATCGTGATGACCGATATCACCACTGCAATATTTATAAATGATATATCTCTCACGATGAGCCTGAGCATCAGAGCTATGATGGGCAGCGTCAGATAAATGAACATAGACACCTTTTCGACCGTGTGCAAATACTTGAAGTATACTATCATGACCGTGAAGGTCATCATAAGTCCCACTATGACAAGCACATACGGCAATGCGAAGAACCAATTCAGGGCTATATATGTTCCGTCCGTATCTATCCTATAAATATAGGGGATAAACTCATTTACGATCAAAGCTGTGACACCGATGAAAAACACGATCCATTCCATGAGGCTCCAGTAGATCCTGATGCCGTTTGTCCTCGCATAGATAATGTGCGAGGCATACTCCGCCACAAGAGATATAATGAGAAATGCCATGGTATATGAGCCAAAAAATACAATATCCGTGAAACGATGTGGGCAGCATTATTGCCTGCACCTGTTATTAAGTACCTGGGCAGATCAAAGCCCATGAGTGCCACGCAGCTCAAAAGAATAAGAATAAGCGAATGAGAGGCTTTTTTATCAAATCTTCTCGTAAAAAAGATTATGATTATCGCTATTATACAAAAGATTATGCCCCAAAACTCCACTGATGTCTGAATATACTGTTTGATTGTCATAGCCCCTCCATACGCTCTTTAAGTATTATGAAAAAATGTCTGCGATCACAGCAGACACCCTTTCTCTCCACCATACTTGTTTTTATTATATATTTATGTCACCAAAATTGTCAAGAATTATTACTTTTTTGACTGTTATATCTGATTATACCAGAAACTATATTCCCTTGTAAGTTAAAAATTACTCATCTATCCATTTGTTGGACATAATGATATATAATTACTTTAATCGAGTAGGGAAGATATGATCGCACCCTACTCGCCCGCGAGCCGCCGGTCAGCCTTGGCTGACATATTCCTATCGGCGGCTCTGCGATATAAGGGAAGGGCGGAACCTTGCGGTTCCGCCCTTTGAAAGAGGAGTTTTATGAAAAAACAATCTTGCTGGCTATTATACGCTTCCTCACATGGTCTATATAATTATCCAACATTATCTCCCACCATGTATGAGGTCGCTTTCTCTTTACATGGTCTATTTTATACAAGAATTGTGTCTAAAATGTGATCGAATCCTTAGTTTTAAAAAAAAATTTTGACATTTATCTGATTATCTATTATCATATGCAGGGAAACACATTTATCAGCGTTTCCCTAATCAATACGTATCTTTGCAAGCTTTATCGCGGAGGGTGGACATGAAAACTGATATCGGCATCATAGCATTTGATTTGGACGGAACATTGCTTACGGAGGATAAGATACTGACACCTCGAACCGAGGCTGTGCTCCAAAAAGCGGCGGATATGGGGATCATACTCCTGCCGACCACGGGACGCTCTCTTGATGGCATCCCCGATGCCGTCAAGCTTTTGCCGGGTGCTGATTACGCCATCACTGCAAACGGTGCAGGCGTGTATAAGCGGACAGATGCTGTAAAGCCCGAATACGAGCTCCTATTTTCCCAAACGATAGACAGGGCGACAGGCCTCAGACTCATGAGCGAGCTGTCAGAGCTTGACATCATGCCGGATCCTTTTATCGACGGCAGATGCTATATGATCGAGAGCAAAGCTCACCTCGTCGATCGCATGGATGTGACGGATGCCATGAAGGACTACATCAGATCCTCAAGGAAGCTGATAAGCGATATGGGTTCGTTTTTGAGCGATAAGGATATGCAAAAGATCACGATCAACTTCGCCTTTGACTCCTCGAACCATAGGATAGATCTTGACAGGGTCCTGAATATCCTGGAAAAATATCCCGAGCTTACGGCAGTCACCGGTGGGATCAAAAATATCGAGGTGACCGATGCTTCGGCAACCAAGGGCGATGCCATGCTGAAGCTGGCAGACATGCTCCATATTGCCCCATCACGCATAGTGGCGTTCGGAGACAGCGAGAACGACATCACTATGCTGAAAAATGCCGGCATAGGAGTTGCCATGGCCAATTCCCTCGACATAACAAAGGATGCTGCAGATAAGCTCACCCTTTCCAACGAGGAAGATGGCGTCGCAGTATTTTTGGAAGATCTGCTGTGTTAAATCCTGTTTTACTACTATAGGGGGTGTTATACTATGTTTGAATGGCTTGATCCCAACAATATGATTCTCAATCTGTTATTACTCGTCGTTGGCTTTGTAGCCCTCATAAAGGGTGCTGATATCTTCGTGGACGGCGCTGCTGCCGTCGCGAGAAAATTCGGAGTACCCGGTGTTATCATAGGTCTGACTGTAGTTGCCATGGGGACGAGCGCACCCGAGCTGGCAGTCAGCGTATCCGCCGGTATAGCCGGTTCCAATGAGATAGCCGTCTCCAACGTCATCGGCTCCAATCTCTTCAACCTTCTCATGGTTCTCGGCGTATGTGCCCTCATAAAGCCTCTCCCTGTAGATAACAATATCAGAAAAAGGGATTATCCGATAAGTCTGGTGGCAACCTTTTTGATGCTTATACTTGCTTCAACAAAAATAGTGTTTGGTCATAGTCCGAACCTGGGCAACATTAAAGCCGTATCGGGCAGCATCTCACGTATCGGCGGAGCCATCATGCTGCTTTTCTTCATAATATATATGATATACACGATCAAAGTTGCCAAGAAAAGCAAAACAACAGACGATAACGCAGCTCCCGAGCCCTTAGCAAAGAGTATCCTGTTCATTGTCATCGGACTCGCATGCATAGTTATCGGCGGTGACGGCGTAGTCACCACTGCCAAGAATCTTGCTTTGATGTGGGGAATGAGCGAAACACTCGTAGGACTCACCATCGTAGCCATCGGAACCTCGCTGCCTGAGCTTGTAACCTCCGTGGTCGCATCACACAAGGGCGAAAACGGCATGGCTATAGGAAATGTCGTCGGCTCCAACATTTTTAACCTGCTGCTCATCCTCGGAGTTTCCTCCGTGATCAATCCGATACCGGTCACGGTCGCTTCATTTTTCGATGTGGTGATCCTGCTCGTTGTGTCCATCGGCTCATATTTCTTCGTCTGCTCGGGCAAGCTGATAACCAGAGTCGAAGGTACTGTAATGATATTGGCATACGCAGGGTATACAGCGTATGCGATCCTCAGATAAAAGATAAAATCGAGTATCGAGTAGGGAAGAAAAGGCGTGAGCTCTTCAGCTCACGCCTTTGTTGTTCATATTAAACATTATCAGAACTTGAAGAACTCCATCTGATGAAGCAGCTCCTCTGCAACCTTCTCCATATCGTGTGCCGACTGATTCAGCACATGGATCGTGGAATCGAGCTCTGTCATCGCCGCTGACGTCTCCTCGGAGGCTGCCGCATTCTCCTCAGCCACCGCAGACAGCCCATCCATCGAGTCTACCACGATCTGCTTTGAATCCTCGCAGGTCTTGGCATCCTTGGCGATGAGGTGCACCTCTTTGATATCCTCTGTAATATCTTTGATAAGCTCGGATATACCTTCCATGGTTCCGACAAGCGTTTCCTTCTGCTTCGCTGTGTTCTCGCTCACGATCTCGGACTGCTCTACAGCTGCCTCAGCCTCACGCTTGAGCTTGTTCATCTCATCCTGAATATCCTTTGCAGCCTGTGACGACGAATCCGCCAGCTGCCTTATCTCGTCCGCGACAACTGCGAAGCCTCGTCCTGCCTCTCCTGCCCTCGCTGCCTCTATGGAAGCATTCAGCGAAAGAAGATTGGTCTGCGCCGCTATATCATCGATCATCGTTATCTTATCAAAAATGTTGTCGACCGCCTTACCGGTAGCTCCGATACGCTCCTTGACAGCCTGTATGGAGCTTGCCATGACATCGGATGACTGTTCAAGTGATGTCAGCTGATTCTCGGATACATGAGAGTTCTTCTCCATCTCATCCGTGATACTCTCAAGTTCATTGGTCGTATGACTCACGCTTTGGATAGCATCTGCTATCTGCTCGACATTCTCCAGAGCCACGCTCACGTCACGCGCCTGATTCATAGCACCCTCTGATATCTCATCGACCGCCTTGGTAACAGAGGATGTAGCCTGTTCGATCCGCTCCACCGTTTGTTCCATGGACAGTGACGAGTCAGCGACCGTCTGTGACGAATCCCGGATCGCTCCGACGATATTTTCCAGCTTGTCGATAAGAGCCGATACCGAACGGGTGATATCTCCCAGCTCATCCTTACGTGTAAGATACTTGGTAGGATGTACGAATCTTCCTTCTGCCAGATTTGTTATGACCTCGTTGTTTGACTTGATGGCATTTGCGATAGAATTTGCTACCAGGAATGCTAATACTATACATATAATTGCTATGACAGCTATAATAATGATCAATCTGATTACCGAATTTGTGATCGTCTTCTCCACATTCTCCCTGGACTGTCCGGCAAAAGCCATACCGATATTCTTGCCGGCATCATCCTTTACGACACAATACGCAACACAATAAGCCGTGCCCGCCACATCAGTATTGTTCGAGGTAAAGTCAGCGCCGCCGTTCAGACACTCGGTCACGACCTCAGGTGCTGCCTGAGTTCCGATCGGACGGGTGTTGTCAGCCTTTACAACCGAGGTTGCCACACGTGTATCACCGTCAAACCATGTGAAATCAAATCCGGTATCACTTTTCAGCCTGTCCTCAAGCTCGTTCTCCTGATACTTGTCACCGTCGAGAAGCTTCACATCACGATACATCTTTGATGCAGCCTTCAGACCGTTGATAACCTCCTCCTCCATGCCGCTCTTAATTGAAGCGGATGACAGTATAAGTGCCACCACTCCGATAAGTACTATCGGAGCAATAACCATTCCCAACAGCTTGATCTTTACTGACATTTTCATAACACTAACCTCCTTGAGCCTTTATAATAATGCACTATACAAGATTTTTTTCACAAGCCCCTCAAAATAAGACGCCTAAACACTAGAGTATTCTATCACAAATGTCACAATTAGTCAATGAAAAATGCGAACACTCACTATCTTTCATTTTAATCTAATGTTATATCCATATGTTATAACCTTTGCAGGGATTCAAGCCCTATGTTTCAACTGAAACCATTTACCTCTTGAAGTCGGAAAAAAAATGTGTTATTATTTGGAAGTGGGGAACTTTTCAAGGTTTTCCACTATCTCAAAATCCAAAAATGATGGA
>DMLD01000108.1 GCA_003453515.1 Lachnospiraceae bacterium | reverse complement strand
GGTGATTCACCATATCAGTCTTTTTCAACCTTTGCGGGCAATCCGTATTTTATTGATCCGGAAAGACTTGTTGAGAAGGGGCTGTTGACCGTAAGTGATCTGAAAAGCATAAGCTTCTCAGATGAGATACAGTATGACAAGCTGTACACCGAGAAATTTGCCCTGTTAAAAAAAGCATTCTCAAACGCAAGCTTAAGAGGAAAAAGATATCAGGATTTTCTCAAAAACAATTCCGACTGGATTGACGATTATGCTCTTTTTATGGCACTGAAGGATTCACACGGCGGCATCTCGTTTACGGAGTGGGAGGATGAGTTCAGACTCCGGGACGAAAAAAAGCTCTCCGATTTTTGTTCAAAGCATAAAAAGGAGATCAACTTTTATAAATGGCTCCAGTTTGAGTTTGACAGTGAGTGGAAAAGCCTAAAGGCATATGCCAACCAAAACGGCATAAGCATCATCGGTGACATCCCCATATATGTATCCGGTGACAGCTCGGATGTATGGGCTATGCCGGAGCTGTTTCAGCTCGATAAAAACCTCCGTCCAAAGGCGGTTGCCGGGCATCCCCCCGATGCCTTTTCAAAGACCGGACAGCTGTGGGGCAATCCTCTTTACAATTGGTCATATCACAAAAAGACAGGATACAAATGGTGGATCAGACGCTTTGAAAAATGTCTTGAATTATACGATGTGATAAGGATAGATCATTTCAGAGGCTTCGACGAATACTACTCCATCCCCGCCGGCAACACAACCGCAGAGTTCGGTTCCTGGATGCCCGGTCCGGGTGCGGATATGTTCAAAAGGATCGAGAAAAGCCTTGGCTCCATGTCCATCATAGCCGAAGATCTTGGATACGTCACCGAGGGCGTGAGAAAGCTCGTTAAGAATACAGGCTATCCCAATATGAAGATCCTGCAAAACGCCTTTGATGACCTTGGCTCACGGGATGAGAGAAATATGACAAACGAGCACCTCCCCTATAATTATTCACATAACTGTGTGGTATATACAGGCACTCATGATAATGATACTTTGATGGGATTTTTGAAAAAGGCAAAAAAGCCTGTAAGGCAAAACATTGCAAGCTATCTTGATATAAGCCCGAAGGCTTCCCCGGATGCTATGGCCGACTCACTGATAAAGCTTGCTTACTCCTCTCCTGCCAACTACTGTATCATACCTATGGGAGACTGGCTGCATCTCGACAACTCATCAAGGATCAATCTTCCCGGGACTCTCGGTGACAATTGGATCTGGCGGGCAAGTGATGGTATGCTTTCAAAGAAACTCGCAGATTCAATCAAAAAAATCGTCCATATCTACGGACGCGACAACATACAAAACAATTGCAAATGAAAGGGATCATAATGGATAAAAAAATAATTATAAATGAATCCGCCGTATATCACAGGACCACAGATCAGATGTGCTACGCCTTCAACACCGATGAGCTTATCATAAACATAAGAACCGGTAAGGAGGTCGAGAGGGTCGATCTCATATGGGGTGATCCGTATGAAGCAGGTATAGCCGGCGGCGCCGAGCGCTGGGAGGGTGAGCTTCTCAACATCCCGTTTAAAAAGGATCTGAAAAATCACACCTGGTGGACCACCACAGTCAAGCCAAGGTACAAAAGATGCAAGTATTATTTCAAGCTTCAGGCTGGCGATACCGTAAGGTATCTGTTTGAGGACGGCTTTTGGACCGAGGAGCAGATCGAGCTTCCCGGCAAGATGCTGCAGTACTTCATCATGCCATGGATGAATCCCACCGATATCAACGTCACTCCCGACTGGGTAAATGATACTGTGTGGTATCAGATCTTTCCGGATCGATTCAACAGAGGGACCGGTCTTAGGAAAACACGGAAGCTGACTCCGTGGCACGACGGCCCCATCACGAATGAGGAGCACTGCGGAGGTACCCTAAAGGGTATCACCGAACAGCTTCCATACCTGAAAGGCCTCGGGATAACCGGTATCTATCTGACACCCGTGTGTGAATCACCCTCCAATCACAAATACGATACAACAGACTATATGAAGATAGATCCGGGCTTTGGAACCGAAAAGGACATGGTAAACCTTGTATCTACCGCACACTCACTCGGAATTAGGGTAATGATGGATGGTGTTTTCAATCACTGCGGAATGAATTTTAAGCCCTGGCAGGATGTCATAAAAAAGGGTAAGCGTTCAAAGTATGCCGACTGGTTTATGGTCAACCGCTTTCCTGTGGAGACAGGGCGTGATACAAGGGACGGAAGATACTACTCTTTTGCTTTTTGTGACAATATGCCGAAGCTAAATACCAACAATGATGAAGTGATAGCTTTTATCGAAAAGGTGTGTACATCATGGGTTGACAAATTTGATATTGACGGTATCCGCTTCGATGTGGGAAACGAAATATCCCACAGACTTCTCAAAAGATTAAGAAGAACACTGAAGAGTAAAAAAGAAGATTTTTATCTTCTTGGTGAGCTCTGGCACGACTCGAGTCAATGGCTGATGGGTGATGAGTACGATGCGGTCATGAACTATCCCCTGACCAGCGGGATCAATGACTTTTTTATCGATAACTCCCTTAACAAGCAGGATTTTGCCTACCGCATCAACGCATGCTACACCATGTATCAGCAGCAAAACAATAATGTTTTGTTTAACCTGTTGGACTCACATGATACCGACAGACTTATGACCCGTGTCAACGATCCGGACATTTTTATACAGGAGCTTGCTGCCCTGTTCACCATGCCCGGAAGCGTGTGCATATACTACGGAACAGAGATCGGACTCGAGGGTGATCACGATCCCGACTGTCGTCGCTGCATGCCCTGGCACACCGTCAGAGACGCCATCAAAAATGAGTCCAAGGTTTCAAGTGCGAGGGACTCTCATGTGGTCATAAGCCCTGATAATGAGAATAATACCGCTTATCTGACCGCGTTAAGATATCATCAGATAAAGGAGCTCATAAGACTGAGAAAGCAGGAAAAGACCTTCAGAAGCCTGTACTTTCACTTCCCGAACGAGATCAGTGAGCCAAGATGTGTCGAATACATAAAGCTTGACTCGGAGGGAAACAAGATACAGATACTTTTAAACGGAAGCGATAACGATATAGAGCTCTCCAATGAGGGTGAGATACTTTTTACTCATCTGTATGACGGAAGGATACTCCCGCCAAAGGGAACGCTCATCAGGAGACTGGCGGATTGATATCAGTCGTGCGAGGCTATGATCTCCCTGGCTATATCGCCCTTGGAGACACACCTGTCCATTGCCTGCTTGCCTATGTACCTGTGTGCATCCTCCTCGCTCATGCCGTCGGAGTCGATCAGTATCCATTTGGCGCGGTTTACAATACGGATCTCTTCCATCTTTTCCTCGAGAGAGATCACCTTTTCCTTAACGCCCTTTAGCTTATCGATAAGCGCGCACATAAGTCTGACGCTTCTTTTCAGCGCCTTTGCAGTGACCGGCTTGGATAATACAAATATCCCGTAGTCGGTCACCTTTTCCGCGACATCCTCGCTTATATCACCCGGTGTGACTATGATCACTCCGGTGGAAAATCTCGTGCTTATATCTATCCCCAGATCAACTCCCGTCTCATCGGATAACGGCGTGTTTACAATGGCTATATCATAGCTTCTGTCAACCAGCTCTCTCTTGACCTGGGACGCACTTTTCCTGACCTCTATGCAGCCGTACCTTCCCTCGGAAAGTGTACGCAGCACAGAGGCTGAGAATTTTTCATTTGAAGACACGATGAGTATGTCGTGCCCGGGAGTCAGAGTCAGAGCCATTTCAGCGTTTCCTTAAAGTATATTCTTTGATGAGCGTATCGGGTAAAACACTTTTTATAAATTCACTTTTGCCGGCTACCTCCGCCGCTTCCGTCAGCGACTGCGGCAAAAGCTGTTTATCGGTTTCATCGACACTCATCTCGGGCAGCAAAAGTCTGTTCTCGATACCGTAAAGTCCTGCCTCTATGAGGAGCGAGTAAGCCAGATAAGGATTTGAGAGAGCGTCGGGAGACCTAAGCTCCGTTCTTATCATACCGTTCCTTTCGGTAACATACATTAGAGAGGATCTGTTGTCCTCAGACCAGTCCACACTGTCCGGCGCACTGTTGGTACCGAATCTTCTGTAGGAGGTCTCTGCGGGATTTAAGAACAGTGTTATATCCCTTATCTTGTCAAGTATCCCCGCTGCCACATATCTTCCTACATCCTCACCGGCTTCATTCTTTGCATATATGGTTATGTGATATCCGTTTCCCGGCTTATCTCTGACCGGCTTTGGTGAAAAGTCGGCATACAGTCCGTTCCTTCCCGCGATCGTACCGACAGCCATCAAAAATGT
>DMLD01000023.1:18878-19874 GCA_003453515.1 Lachnospiraceae bacterium | reverse complement strand
CTTGTGATCAGCTATGGCGGCAAGAGGATCCTTTTATCAGGCTGTGCCCATAACGGTATGTTAAGCATCCTCGATGCTTTTAGGGATAAGTATGGCACGGCACCCGATGTGGCTATAAGTGGCTTTCATTTGATGAAAAGCACGAAATATACCGATGAGGAATATAGGGAGATCGTAGATATAGGAAAAGAGCTTAAGAAGTATCCCACTTTTTTTTTCACCTGTCACTGTACCGGTGAGCCGGCATATGAGATCATGAAGTTTACTATGGGAGAACAGCTTCAGTATGTTCACTCCGGAGAAATAGTAGCTTGTGATTTTTTTGAGACGGTTAAAGAAAAATAAAATAAAAAAATGATTGACAAATTGATGTTAATAGTGTATTATAGCAAATAGTTAGATGTGTCTAACTATTGACAGTCTAGCCTAACAATACTTTCACCTTTCACTAAATTACGAAAAGAGGATGGCACTGTGAGTACTGAAGTTATCGACATCATATGTCATATGAACATAAGAGACCTTGAGTCTCAGCTGGCGCTCCAGTGCGCGCCTCTGATCGTAAGCAGCGACACGGATGTGTGCGGTGTCTTTAAAAACAGACGCAAGATCGCATGAAGTTAAAGTAAGCCAAAACTAACCAAAATTAGGCTTTTTTTGGCTATTTTTTGCTTGATTTTTTAATAAAAGTATGCTATTGTATCCTTGTAGTAAATAATTGTATCCTGGGTATACATCTAAGGGTGCAATTCAACATGATAAAGGAGGATACGATTATGGCTTATGTTATTTCAGATGCATGCATCAGCTGTGGTACATGTGCAGGCGAGTGCCCTGCAGGAGCGATCTCACAGGGAGATTCACAGTATGTGATCGATCCGGACAGCTGTCTTGATTGCGGTTCTTGCGAGGCTGTTTGCCCGACAGGAGCTATCTCACAGGGTTGATGTGATTGACAAGAGATCATTGAGGCGTGTCGTGTATTCGGCACGCTTT
>DMLD01000023.1:0-18725 GCA_003453515.1 Lachnospiraceae bacterium | reverse complement strand
CATTTGGATCTGATGAGATTTTTCCAAAAGGCGATACGGCGTGCGGGACTTAAGGTCGCGTACTCCAAGGGGTATTCACCGCATCAGCTGATGAGCTTTGCCTCTCCTCTGGGGGTGGGGCTGACAACGGATGGTGATTATATCGATGTGGAGTTTGAGCCGGATTCGGATGAGCCGGAGGTGCTTATGGGGCGTCTCAACGATGAGCTGAGTGAAGATGTCTTTATTACAGGCATAGAGAGGATGGGCGAGGGCTTCAAAAACTCGATGTCCATGCTGCTTAGCTCGGCGTACATGGTGACGGCGAAGCAGACCGGTGCGTTTCCGGGTAACTATAAAGAGGAATTTGAGAGGTTTTTGGATCAAAAAGAGATCATCACGGTGAAGAAAACCAAAAAGTCGGAGAAGGTTATTGACCTTAAGCCGGCGATCAGTGTATATGCCTTTGACAAGACGGAGTTTGAGGAAAAGCTCGGGAGCCCTCTGCCGGAGCTTCATCCGGTTTACGAGGGTGAGAGTATTTTTATGAAGCTGCCGAGTGAGAGCAGCAATACCGTGAAGCCGGAGCAGGTCATGGATGCGTTTTTCTCATACTGCGGACACGAGCCCGGACCGTGGAGCTATCAGGTACACAGATGCGAGATGTGGTTTAAATAGTTACTATTCACGGCTGATCAGACCGACTAACTCGTCCGCCACTTTATCGGCGATTGCCATACGGCTTTCCCACCTTGCGGCGGGTGTCAGTCTGATAAGAAAGCCTGATACCTCGCCCTTCAGATCAATAGCGGCGTAGACCTCGCCCGGCACCGAGTCGGCATTGTTCGGATCCTTGGTTGCTATCGACCCCGTTATCCCTATCCCAATATCAGTTCCGTAGCGCTTGCGGCAGGCACTTGCCATCGATCCGGCGGTCTCAAGTGAGTAGACGCCGTAGGCTTTGATGATGTCGGGATCAACTCCGCAGTCGATCTTTGAGTCGTTTTGATATGTGAAAAATCCACCGGGGACGATCGCGGAAGCACCCTCTATGTCGGATATGAGTGCGCCTATCAGTCCGCCGGTACAGCTCTCCATGGTTGTTATGGTGAGATTTTTCCTGATCAGCAATGAAGTTAGAGAATGGTATTTTTCCAAAATGAGATCATGCATTTCGCTCAGATATCCTTTCCGTTTACCTTAGTGGCATACAGGTGTCACCGCACCTTAAGGATATTGTTTGCCTCGGCCTGCATGCCCTCTGTCTTGTACTTGCGCATGGAGTAGATCAGATCGCCGATGGTGTAGATGATGAGCCCGATGATGATGAGTGCGAGCACATCCTTTGGTATCATGCGCATAAGTCCGTCTATCGAATCGTGTAAAAACAGAGGCTCTATAACTGCTATCACACCCCAGGCTATGGTGCTCTCTAGGCAGAGTATACCCTTGTAATTGAAGGGTCTGTTGGTGTAATCCCACCACAGATAGCCTGTTTTCCATATCATGATCTTGGCAACAAGCAGCTCAAAGGCTGTTGCAAAGGCTGTTCCGACAAAAAAGATGAGAATATAGTTTTGCGGAAGCAGCATTAGAAGTCTGTATCCTATAAACTCACCGAAGCCGTATATCGGGCAAAGCGGCGAGCGCATAAGTCCGCGGTTGGTCCATTTTTTATTCATCCACGAGATATATACGGATTCCATGCACCAGCCAAGAAAGCTGTACACAAAAAACATGGCTACAACGATGACTATCTCGTCGGTCGAGACCCAAGCGTAGATCTCTCTGTTGAACAGCCAGGTCTCATTGGCAGAGCGTTGGATAAACATGCGAACGAAGCTTGCTATGTAGTCGATCGCCATGGCAGCGATAAATGTGACCGCGATGACCTTTCCTACGGTTTTTGAAGTCCATTTTGCAAAGGATTCCATAAGTGCTTTGAAGTGAACATTCATAAAAAGACTGATGATAAGAGCAAAGCCGAGAGAGGTGATCACTGAAGCATATGGTGTGAAATGGAGCGGAAGAGGGGTGTAGTCCCAATAGCGGAAGCCGCATATCCACTCTATGGCATAGCCCAGAGAAATCTCTGCAAGCGTCACAAAAATGCACACCTTGATAAGGTAGATCGGAAGTGTCTTGGTGGTGGGAACGCCGAAGATAACATAGACAAGCAATATGGCGATACCATAGCCGATCAGCAGCGGAAGGAACATGCTGCGGTTGTCGACATAGCCGTTGGTAAAGTAATTCCAGACATTTTCGACGATAAAGCCAAGAAGCGAACAAAGGGTGATCATGAACATCCAGTCGTATCGGATGGTCTTAAATTCACGTAATCTCTCACGAATATGTGACATGGTAGGGTACCTCCAAGCCAAAAAACGGCACAAAATCTCTATCTATGTCAATGATTATAACAATAATTGCAAAAAGTGTCAATAACTGATATAATGTGAATATCAGAGTCTAATGCGGGATTTTCGCATGAGTGGAGAAACGCCGTGAATGGAAAGGGTGAAGCCGTGAATGGAGAAACCCCGTGAGTGGAGAAACCTGACGTCGTATGAAAAGAGGAGATGTGAAGATGACAGCAATGTTTAGACATATAAGAGCATGGATCGCAGCGGTCGCACTGGCGACGCTTCTGCAGCCGTGCTCTGCCTCCCTGGCAGCCATCACAGACAGCATGATCGATCGCGGTGCCAACACAACCTATGTGATGTACGACAATACCAACGGCCTCCCGACTTCGGAAGCCAACGATATAGTACAGACAGATGACGGCTTTATATGGATCGGCAGCTATTCGGGACTTATCAGGCACGACGGAAATACCTTTGAGCGTTTCGATGCATCAACGGGAGTGGCAAGCGTTGTGTGCCTATTTGTGGATTCGGAGGACAGGCTGTGGATCGGGACCAATGACAGCGGACTTGCCCGGTATGAAAAAGGCAGCTTTAGATTTTTCAATAAAAAGGACGGGCTCAGATCCCTGTCGATCAGAACCATAGCCGAGGACGGGGATCATGATATCGTATTCGGTACGACAAAGGGAGTGGCGTACATCTCGGATGGGACTGTCCGATACATAGACGAGCCGCGGTTAAACAACGAGTACATAAAGCAGCTGCGCTCCGATGAGAGCGGAAGGATACTGGGTGTAACATATGGCGGAGATGTATTTATCATAGAGGATAAAAAAATCACCGGTTATATCTCAACGGACGATAGCGGCATCGATTCCGCATGCAGCATCTGTCCCGACCCTAAGCGGGAAAACTTCGCCTATGTCGGAAGCGACAACAATTATGTCTGGTATGGCAATGTGACAGAGAGCTTTCGCGGAGCCACAAAGTATATGACGGGCGACCTTGCCGGTATTAACAGCATCAGGATAGAGGAGGGCGCGACATGGATCTGCGCCGACAACGGAGCCGGGTGGTTGGACAGAAACAATGTATTTCGTCAGCTGAAAAATATCCCGCTCAACAATTCCGTCGACAATATGATCACCGACCATGAGGGCAACAGATGGTTTGTCTCATCCAGACAGGGCGTCATGAAGGTCGTGGAGGATCAGTTTACCGACATTTCCAAGCTGGCAGGACTTGATCCGATGGTGGTCAATACAACATGTAAGATAGGGGATGATCTCTACGCGGGTACCGACAACGGTCTTGTTATACTGGATCGCGAGTTCAGACAAAAGGAAAATACTCTGACGAAAGAGCTTAAGGGTGTGCGTATCAGATGCCTGACAAAGGACGACAAGGGCGATCTGTGGATCTGCACATACAACGGCGAAAAGGGGCTTGTGTGCTATACGGCAGACAATGATATAAAAAGCTACACCGAGAAAAACGGGCTTATATCAAACTGGGTCAGATCCGCCGTGCAGCTTTCGGACGGGCGTATCGCAGTTGCCAACAGCGGAGGGGTCATTTTTATAAAGGACGGCGAGATAACGGAAAAATACACCTCCGAGGACGGGCTAAGCAACCCGGAGATACTGACCATATGCGAGGGCAGGAACGGGGAGGTATATCTGGGCAGCGACGGCGATGGGATATATGTTCTCAAGGATAAAAATGTAAGCAGGCTTGGAGAGGATGACGGGCTTCCGTCGGAGGTCGTGCTTCGCATGCGCTATGACAAAAAGAGAGATCTGTTTTGGGTGATCACCAGCAACTCGATCGCGAAGATGAAGGATAATAAGATCGAAAAGATCAACAATTTTCCCTACCCGAACAACTTCGATGTTGTCTTTGACAACGACGGTGCGATATGGGTATTGGCGAGCAACGGTATATATGTGGTCGACGGGGATAAGCTGGAGACAAACGGGAAGCAGGAGTATCAGTTTTACAACTCCGATTTGGGTCTGCCCTGTGTGGCGACCGCAAACTCGTGGAGCTATATCGATGAGGAGGGGAATCTCTATATAGCAGGTTCGACCGGGATCGCGAGTGTCAACATATATAACACGGTCGATGATGCACAAAACGTGATCCTGAGGGTTCCTTATTTAGATGTCGACGGAGAGAGGTATTACGTAGAAAACAACTATGTCAAGATACCAAGAAACACACAGAGGATAGTGATACACGGCTTCGCTATCACGTATTCTCTGAAAAATCCGAAGATAGTATACAAGCTCGAGGGCTTTGACGAAGAGGAGGGCGTTGTCAACAAGAGGGATCTGGAGCCTGTGACCTATACGAATCTCTCGGGCGGCGTCTATCGTTTTCGCCTTTCAGTCGAGGATCCCGTGACTGCCAGGGTGGTAAATACCATGACGATAGCCGTGGAAAAGGAGCTTAGATGGCACGAGAGCGTATGGTTTTGGATAATCGCGGGTCTTGTCGCTATAGCTATCGTCATCGTGATCGGGCGGATCGTAGGTGCCAAGAGGGTGGCAAGCGCCGAGAGAAAAACAAGAGAGACACAGGATTTTGTTGACCAGACGATCAGCGCCTTTGCGAAGCTCATAGATGCGAAGGACAAGTACACGCAGGGTCATTCGAGAAGGGTGGCGGAGTATACCGAGAGGCTCGCAAGGAAGCTCGGCTTTGACGAGGAGGAGATCAGGAAGTATAAAAATATCGCCCTGCTGCACGATATAGGAAAGGTCGCGATACCTGACGATATCCTCAACAAGCCCGAGGGACTTACCGATGAGGAGTATGAGATCATGAAGTCTCATGCGGCAAGAGGTAAGGATATACTTGATGAGATAAGAAGTGAGCCCGATCTTGCGCTGGGCGCGGGCTACCATCACGAGAGGTTCGACGGCAAGGGCTATCCCGACGGATTGACGGGGGAGACCATCCCGCCCGTGGCACAGCTCATAGCCGTAGCGGATACGTTTGACGCGATGTATTCGACGAGACCGTACCGCAAGCAGCTTCCGCTGTCGGTGGTTCTTGAGGAACTGAAAAATATAGCGGGAACTCAGCTGAACAAGGAGTATGTGCAGGCATTTTTACAGCTTGCCGAGGAGGGCGAGCTTGTCAATCTCGAGGAGGCAAAGCGGCGGGAAGAAAGCGACAGATAAATCAGAATAGGAGGGGGTAAGATGGCAGGAACTGATATATTGTACATAGAGGCAAATACCGGGATAAGCGGGGATATGTTCGTTGCCTCGATGCTAGACCTTGGGGTGTCTGAGGATAAGCTTCGGCAGGTCTTGGATTCGGTGCCGGCTGATGGCTTTGATGTGGTGGTCTCGCGCAAGGAAAAGGGCGGAGTCAGTGTATGTGATTTCGATGTAAGGCTCGATGAGAAATACGAGAATCACGATCATGACATGGACTATCTGTATGGACATGAGCACGGACACGACCACGAGCATGACGGACATACTCATGGACACACGCACGACCATGTGCACCGTGGGCTGAAGGAGATCAATGATATCCTCGATAGGACCGATATGAGTGAGAGGGCAAGAGCGCTTGCAAAAAGAATATTTGAGATACTGGGAAGTGCCGAGTCCAAGGCTCACGGTGTGAGTATGGACAAGGTCCACTTTCATGAGGTCGGTGCCATAGATTCGATAGTTGACATAGTTGCTGCCGCGGTTTGTGTGGATGAGATCGGTATAGACAAGGTCGTGATCTCTCCGATCGGAGAGGGCAGCGGGACGGTAAGGACGATGCACGGGATACTGAGTGTTCCTGTGCCTGCGGTTGCAAATATCACTTCCGACAACTCGCTTGTCATCAGACAGACGCCCTGGCGCGGCGAGTACATAACCCCGACCGGAGCTGCGATAGCTGCTGCGATACGGACGGATGATGAGTTGCCGGGCAGCTACTCTATCAAAAAAATAGGAGTGGGCGGAGGAAAGAGAGATTACGATCCGCCAAGCATGGTGCGCGCCATGATCCTTAATACACAGAGTGCTCCTGATGAGAGCAGGATCGTAAAACTTGAAACGGATATTGACGACTCCACGGGCGAGGTCATAGGTCATGTCATGGATAAGCTCTATGCGGCCGGAGCAAGAGAGGTACATTTTTCACCCATATACATGAAGAAAAACAGACCCGGAATAGAGCTTGTAGTCATAACGACCTTGGACAAGACAGATGAGCTGGAGCGGATCATTTTTATGGAAACATCGACCATAGGCATCAGAAAGCAGCTTATGGACAGAAGCGTTTTGAAAAGGCGTGAGGTCACAGTGGAAACAAAGTATGGCAGGCTGAAGATGAAGGAGGTCACACTGCCGGATAGCAGTACACGGAGATATCCCGAGTATGAGAGCCTCAGAGAGCTTGCTGATAAAAACGGAATCCCGATCATGGAGATTCAGGCGAGATATGGACTGCAAGTTGGAGAATAACAATGGAGATGTTGCCGGATCTGTACCGTGTGGAGATATCTATTAGCAGACATAATAAAGATGGGAGATAAAAAATGGATATACAGGTTTATGAACGCGTTTATAAGCTTGCCATGAAGGAGTATCGCAAGAAGACACTTCACGGCGAGTGGCCGTATCTGTGGGTTTTGGATGAGATATTGACCCACGTGGATGTGGCAAAGGAAGTTGAACTGGGACTCGTGGATATACCGATCGATCAGATCATGGGAACCAAAACAGAGGGCAGGACGAACGCATTTGCGGCGAACTTCATGCCCCTGCTTCCGAGTGATTCGGAGTTTGCATATAAATGGTGTCAGCTCTATGAGTCACATCTGGAGGAGGGGATACACGAGCCAATAAAGGCGTATGAATTTCTCAACAGATTCTACGTGCTCGAGGGTAACAAAAGGGTATCCGTGCTCAAAAGCTGTGACGCGGTCTCTGTCCCGGGAACGGTAACAAGGATCATACCGAAGCCCGATGACTCGGATGAGAACAGGATATATTATGAATTTTTGGATTTTTATGAAAAGACCGGAGTGAATTACATCAACTTTTCACAGCCGGGTAGCTTTCCCGCGCTGCTAAAAAGCATCAGGGTCGAGAACGAGGACGACTTCACCGATGAGGTCAGAGAGCAGTTTTATTCCTCCTATATAAATTTCAGGGCTGCCTTCGAGAAAAATGGCGGCGACAAGCTTTCGCTCACACCGGGGGATGCATTTTTAGTATACTTGAATTATCACCCCTATGATGAGATCAAGGACAAAACAGCAGACGGGATCAAAAAGGAGATAGTAAAGATATGGGATGATTTTGTTTACTATCCGAATAAGCCCGAAGTTAAGCTAATAATGGATGGCGATACCACCGATAAAAAGCAAAATCTTGTCAAGAAAATACTTCCGCTTGTAAGCTCACCCGTGAAGGTCGCATTTATCCACGCAAAGACCGTGGAGACCTCGAGCTGGACGTACGGTCACGACCTCGGAGCGAACCATTTGAAGGGGGCTCTCGGGGATAAGGTCATTGTGAATTCTTACTTTGGCGCCGATTCTCAGGACAACCAGATGAGCATATTCGATAAGGCGATAGAGGACGGAAATACTATAATTTTTTCAACGTCGGCACAGCTTGTTGGAACAAGTATGAAGTATGCGCTCGACTATCCGAAGCTGCATTTTTTAAACTGCTCGCTGAATACCAACTCCAGATATATAAGGACTTATTACGGAAGACTGTACGAGGCGAAGTTTTTGATGGGAGCCCTTGCGGGAGTGCTCTCGCCGACAAATGAGATAGGTTATACTGCTGCATATCCCATCTACGGCGGTATAGCGAATATCAACGCCTTTGCGCTGGGAGCCAAGATGGTAAATCCAAATATAAAGGTCTATGTAAAGTGGTCACATCTCAATTCCGAGAGGCAGGATGAGCTGTTGAAGGATGTGCATGTGTCGCTGATCTCGGGAGCGGATTTCATAAAGCCGGGAGCCAACACTCAGGAGTTCGGGCTCTACAATCCGAATGAGGAAGTGCCGGACAACCTCGCCATGGCCGTGTGGGATTGGGGAGTATACTACGAAAAAACCGTGCAAAAGATACTCGCCGGAACCTGGAAGCAGGAGGTCGGCGGCGATAAAAATGAGACGCTCAATGACTGGTGGGGTATGTCATCGGGCATGATAGACGTCATCTTTTCAAAGAAGCTGCCGCCGGACACGGTACGTCTTATCAACCTTTTGAAAAAGGGAATTTGTCAGGGTGAGTTTGATCCGTTTGCCGGTATGCGATATACCAAGGACGGAACGCATTATGTGAAGGTCACGGACAAGCTGACAAGTGAGCAGATAATCACGATGGACTGGCTCGCCGAAAATGTGATCGGCTTTATACCGACTATGGAGGAGCTGTCCGACTATGCTAAGAGCATCGTTGAGGTTCAGGGTGTGTCAAAAGTCAAGGAAAGCGAGGCGTAAGCAGGACTCTGGCAGAGGAGACTTTTGACATAGGAACGTTGATAAATTGAAAGGAGGGATACAGGTGGCCGATAAAGCGGTTAGGATCCTTTTTTTGGCGGACGAGCCGGATAAGGGATTGTGGGATTTTTTTGAAAAAGAGAAGCTTAACGGCATAGATCTCATCATCTCCTGCGGAGATCTGCCGCCCCAGTATCTCTCTTTTTTGGCCACCTATTTTAAGGGAGATATTCTCTACGTGCCGGGCAACCACGATGAGTGCTATGACAAGACACCGCCGGCTGGTTGTATTTCCATAGATGGCAGGGTCTATGTGCACGAGGGGATACGGATCGCCGGTATCGGGGGCTCCATGAAGTACCGCGATGGCAAGCATCAGTATACCGAAAAGGAGATGAACAAAAGAGTCAAAAAGCTTATGGGCAAGATCCGCTGGAAAAAGGGCGTTGATATATTTGTGGCGCATTCACCCGCGGCGGGATTAAACGACGGAACGGATCTTCCTCATCGCGGATTCAGCTGTTTTCATGATCTCCTTGAAAAATACAAGCCTGCGGTTTTTGCACATGGACATGTGCACATGAGCTACGCCTATAACCAGCCGCGAGTAGTTGAAAAGGACGGTATAACCGTGATAAATGCGTATCAGAAGTATGTATGGGATTATCCTACCACGCCCCGTCAGTCCCAATGAGTATCATGTTTTGTCGTTCAAGCGGACCGGCCTCCGATTTACATTGAAACATATCGGTATTTTTAAAATGATTTTTAAGGATCTCATATTCCAAAAGCCCCGGCATCGAACCCGGACCGTGTACGGCGGTTATCAGGTTGATCATGTATATCCCGTCGGGTCTTAAGCATTTTTTTATCTCTCTTACCTGCTTGTCCTTTAAGAGTTCATCATCCATTCTGTTCGATACATATGCATCGTTGATGATCAGATCGTAGGTGCGGTCGGTGGTGCGTATGTAGTCATTGGCATCCGTGATAAATACCTCCAGTCGGTTTGTATTATACAGATCATGGAGCTCATACAGCTCGTCAAGATAGAAGTATTTCATCGCGAGAGTGAGCATCCCGGGATTGAACTCGACCACATCTATATGCTTGTCGGGAAATGTGTCTATATAGAATTTCGGAAAAGAAAAGCCTGCCCCGCCGAGCAGAAGAGTATCCTTTATCTGCGGTCTGCGGGTCAGGGCTGTAGTAAAATCCTTTGTATATTTGAATACGAGGTCAAAGTGACGACCCTCCTCCATATAGGCAGCGGACTCGCGCACATCATCGACCAAAAGCAGTCTTATCAGCTCGTGGTTTTCGATGCACTCCTTCACTTCGATACGACCGTATCCGGTCTCATTTTTCATATAAATAATACGTCCCGCTCTGGGGAAAACATCACTTTTTTTAAACACTGTATCTCACACCGGAATGTTGCCGTTGAGCTTTTCGATGATGGTAGGAAGCTCGGCGTCTACTTTGTCATTGGGAAGCTGGCAGGTCCCTGCATTAGCGTGACCACCGCCGCCGTAGCTTAAGCACAGGTCTCCGATATTTACCTTGGATGCCTTGTTGACGATAGACTTGCCTATCATGACTGCGGTGTTCTGCTTTTTGAAGCCCCATGCTACGTGAACGCTCATCTCCACTTCCGGATACATGGCGTATATCATGAAGCGGTTACCTGTGTAGATGGTCTCTTCCTCGCGAAGGTCGATCACAACTACTCTGTCATGTATGGTTGAAACTCTCTCAAGCTGCTCCTTGAAAAGCTTCTGCTGCTCGAAGTACAGAGCTACTCTCTCCTTAACATCCGGGAGCTCCAAAACCTGTTCGATGGTGTGCTCTACGCAATAGTCGATCAGCTCCATCATAAGCTGATAGTTGGAGATCCTGAATTCATGGAAACGGCCGAGTCCGGTACGCGCGTCCATAAGGAAGTTGAGCAGGACCCAATCCTTGGGGTTGAGTATCTCATCGACCGTGAAGTCAGCGCTGTCGCCCTTGTCAACGGCAACCATGATCTCATCGGATACTCTTGTAAAGGTCTTGGCACCTCCGTAGTAATCATATACAACGCGGGCGGCAGACTTTGCGTCGCCATCTATGATAAACTTGTCCTTGGCAGTCTGCTGATCGATTCGCGAAAGCTCACTCTCGTGGTGATCAAAGGCAAGTCCGACGCGAGGATCAAAGGGAAGGTTGGTTGTGATATCGTTCTCTGAAAGATCGATCTTCCCATCCTGAACATCCTTGGGATGTACAAAGGTGATCTCGTCGATTATGTCGATCTCCTTCAAAAGCATTGCGCAAACCAGTCCGTCAAAGTCGCTTCTTGTAACAAGTCTCTTACTCATATTACCCTCCATTCCTCGTTTCACATCTGTATTTGGGATAAGAATCCACACTCTTGTTCAAGTATAACATATTTTCAGATGGTTGACAACCGCTAAATAAAAAAACAAGAGTTATACTCAGGACCTTGATACCATCATTATCAGTTGTTCTCTCTTTTCGGCAGGCGTCCCGGTAAGTCCGAGCTTTCCGTATATCCTGTTTATGTATTGCTTGATGGTTCCCTCGCTTAGGAAAAGTGTACGGGATATATCCTTGTTTTTCTTCCCGTCAGTCATGAGGAGAGCCACTCTAAGCTCCTGTCCCGTCAGCTCGTTCAGTGCTTCGGGAATGGTGATCATCATTTTATTATTCTCGCGGACCTCATTATATCCGAGCGACCATTCGGATACATCCTCTTTTGTTTTTCTATCCAGGTACGGAAGAAGCTCATCAAAAAAAGCAAAGGGTATTATAAGCCTGTCAGGGATTGCTGTCTCCAGTGCTTTTTTAACATGCTGTTCTGCCTTGTCCGGCATATCCAGATGGACGAAGCTTGCAGCCAACTGTAATTCAAGATAAAGCTGACAATAAACATACGGAAAAAGCGAGCACAGATCGGACAACTTTTCCTCTCTGGCACATATATCATCATATCTTCCCATTGCATACAGAACCTGATTGTAGATTATCTCCGCAACGGGTTTTGCAGGAAACAAAAGGTTTGCCTCTTCAAGCTCGCCGTTTGATATCCACTCAGGTATTTTTAGGGTTTCGCCTATTAAGGAAAAATACCATGCTGCGCACAAATCAAGTGTTGTTATAAGCATGGGCGAGCGGAACTCACTGATGATCGAAAGCTCATTTTCATACCAATCCTGTAACTGTTTGGCTGCACCGACCAGCGACATCTCCAGCTTTATAAAAAGACCGCAAAGAAGTATAAAGCGCATTTCCTTTTGTCTTCCTGTAGCAGCCTCCGCTCTCAGCTGCCCCTGACGAAGTGCGATCTTCGCATGGTTCATCTCTCCCCGTAAAACACAGGTTTCCGCCTCCATCATGTATTCCGCGCCCATACCGTGATCATCGGTCAGCCTGTAATAATACGGCATGCAGCTGTGCATGGCGTCGTTCTCTGCGTCAAGACATCCTGCTTTTTTGTGAAACATTGCAAGTACCGATGGAGAGCCAAAGGTCCATGTTCCGCGGTTTGACATGGTCATGGCTGGTCTGTTCATCAGCTCGCAGGCTCTTCTGTGAAACTCACTCATTTTTTCTATATCGTTATATGCGGTAAAACTCATGACGAGCTCACATTCACCCAACAGATTGTTTTTTTCTTCTGCTTCAAATGTATCCGAAGAGGTCACTGCGTCAATAAATATGCTTTTGAGCTCATACATTTGCGGAACGAGCCGCCAGCTGAAATATCTTCTCATCAAAACCAGAATCGCGTAAGGATCCTTCTTCAGAGTCTCGACGGGGCACGAGTTTACCCAGGCTTCAACCTCATCCTTTGTGAAATACGAAAGCTCCATGGCCTGATCCTTTCTGATCACTCTCAAAAGCCCGCTCCACTCACCGGCATCTCTGTACATCTCTATAGCCCTTGCATACAATTCATGGTCCTCATACCAGTTTGCATATTTTATATAATATGATTTCTTTTTGATATCCGAAAGCTTATTAAATGTTCTTCTCACACATTCCTTCAGTATATGGTGAAGGCGATATGTACGGTTATCATGAAGACGTGTGATAAAAGAATTCCTGCTGATCGCATCCGAAAGAAGCGCCGGAGCATCCTTGCGTCCGGATAAAAAAACGGCCATATCTTCACTTATTTCGTCGGCAAGACAAAGAGACAGCAGAAACTCCATTTCCGATTCCTCGGAGTCTGATAGTAAAACTTCATCCATCATATCGTATATGCTTTCGCAGCTGAGCGGCATGCTGCCGTTTTGTGCATAGCTTCTCAGACACAGACAGATGCCGGAAAACCATCCCTCGGACAGAGCGTATAACGCCTCAAGCTCGGGGTCGTCTAAGGTGACTCCGCACAGATGGCAGTAGGATAAGATCTCCGTATGGTTCAGTGACAGATCATTTTTGGTGATCATATACAGTCTGTTTCCGAGCTCTATCACAGATTTGTGCGGAACAAATACATTCCTGGACGCTACGATGGTACGCAGATTATCCGGGGCATGCTCTGCTAGTTCGATGATAAATCGGGTTACGGAAGGATGCATGAGCAGATGATAATCATCTATAAATATATAGTGGATTTTTTTGTTTTCATTAAGGTAATCGCCTATCATTTCCATGAAAAAATACAGGCCCGCCCTGGTATCCGGAAAATCCGTTTTTAATATGCTGTCTGCGATCTCCGTAGATGAAAATGCTTTTTGAAACTGTCTCCAAAACATCATGAGATTATCAGAATAAATGCTGATGCGCATGACTGTTGCATCTAGAGATGCTTTTTCATTTTCAAGATACCAGTTTATTGCCGTTGTCTTTCCGTATCCCATCGGAGCAACAACAGACGTCAAAGCATGATTTTTAACAGTTCTTAGTGTCTCTCTTATGCGTTCTGACATATATTGTGCATGAAAGGTGGGGGCTTGCTCCGGTCTCATATGCTTTTCTCCTTGTCTTATGGTATACCGGTGTTCCGCGATCCGATGTAATATATTTTATTACATAGTTCGGAAAAAATCAATACCGCAACGATATTTCCATACAGCCATAAGAAGCTGCTTTGCTCATCGATTCAGTATTATGTCTTACTATTTAAGAAACTAACCTTTGGTTAGTATATAAATCAAAAAGCCTGATATATAGTAAAAATACTGATGTGATAGGTGATCAAATCTGCACAGGGAAAGGATGTAGCTATGGAAAAACACATCAAAGCTGTTTCCTCGGGAAATGATCATGTTCTGCGTGTTGAGTTCTGTACCGGGAGTGTACTGTTTCTTGACATGACGGAACGGCTCAGTGGGATCCGTTTCCACCCTCTCAATGATCCTGCAGTATGGGAAAACGTTGTTACCAATGGCACCTATGTCAGGTGGAGAGATGTGGAACTGTCATATGACGAGATATTGTCTATGGCATGCGGAGAACTCTAAAAAACGGAGAACTGTAAAAGAAGTGGAGGTAAGTATGAAAATCTTTAAGAAAACCGTATCAGCTGTTGCTGCGATCATGATGCTGACCATGTGTGCATCATCGTACACGGAGGCACCGGTAAGGGCAGCAAAAACCGTCAGTGTATGGGAGGCTGCTCCGACGTGGGAGGGGCTTTGTGAATTGACAAGGTCCAATATGTATAAAAACATAAACATGGATACATACGGACCTATGGCGGTCACTTATGAGGAGAGAAACACGGATGTCGAGTCGGCGCTGATCTCGGAGGCACAAAATCTTAAGGCAAATTCCGAAAAAGAGAGTGCAAAGTATCAACTGTATGATATCAACCGTGACAGCGTTCCGGAGCTTATCATGACATGGCCCGGGAAGGTATATAAAAAAACAGGCGTGAGCACTTTAAATGTTCATATATATACCTATGATGCCGAAGGCCTTCAGGTTAATCTTGCAGGAGCGGTGTCAAATGTCACTGAGATCAGGAAACAGCCAAAAAAAAGTCAGATAGTATTTATCACCTCCGGCGGATTGTATAAAAACAGTATAATCACCGGCTGCATTACAAAAAAAGGTAAGCTTAAGAAAAAAACAACATATTCCATGCTGAATAAAAACAAATATACCAAGAACAAAAAGAAGCTGTCCAAGAAAGCATATTTTAAACAGCTTAAATCAGTGAAAAAGCTGAAGCTGATAAAGACAAAAGCCATCCCCGATACAGACTATTATCCTATGGAGCTTGCGGCATACAGCTATTACAGCAAGGATCTGTGCACATATTCATCATACGGGCTCACGGCAAGCACAACCCTTGTCATGAATACGGATGTATCAGCGACGACGGATCAGGATAAGTATGCGGCCTTTAGTTATGTAAACACGCTGAAGCCAACCGATTTTTATGAGCCGGAATCAGATTTGAAGCGCTATGTGTTCGGACCAAACACCAAAGAAGATTATACGGAGATGAGGGACTCTATTTTTGGAGATGATATTGTGTGTGAGCTTCTCACCTCGGGAGTCGATGCTGACGGCAAGGTGGTTTTGTGCATTGAAGCGAATTGTTCGGGGCAGGTCAGCACGCAGGAAGGCACTTCGCTTAACGGTGAAAAGAGCTACAAAACGATGGAGTATACGTTTGGATTCGGCGATCAGGTCGCGAGGATGAGCTTCTATACGGAAGGGGCATATTCCGGAAGAATTGCTTATATAGGATTGTACCCGTCAGAGCTTTCCGGTATCCTTCCAAACAGTTTGTGGACATACAGCTATGGAATAGGCGAGGGCATACCAAACGAGCCGGAGTGGGATCCCGTTCTCAATGCTCAGGTGATGGGAACATATACAGGAGATGGAGCTAAACCGCGAACACTTGAGATTGGTGACAATGTGACAAATGGGACCGGGACATCCACAAGAAAGATAACCGTCAACCAAAACGTTGCATTTGAGCTCTATTCCGGAGGTGCGGGGCATTTTTATACATATATGGCGGATGGTTCGGAAAAATGGTTCCTAACCGGTGCGGAGATGGATGAGACTACATATGAGGAAATCCATAATATGTTGAACCCCGCAGTCGGCGATCAGATATATGCGGAAACAACAAAATTTGATAAAGGCATCTTCTGGGAACCGAAGGTGGTGGCAGGAAACAAATCAGATGCTGAAAGTGATTGGCCGTTGACAATTTCCTGTGATCCGGGATATCCTCTTTTTGGACCTGAGGTGGGAGAGATCCACGAGGAGGTGGTTTCAGGACTTCGGGAAGGAAACAGTATTACATCCTTTACCGTAAAGAATTATTCTCCTAAGATTGTAAAGATCGTAAGTAAGAAAAAAAATACGAGCTACGGAGCTATGTTTAAGGTGAAGGGATTGAAGAAGGGGAAGGCTCATATTAAGGTTACGGTGAAGCTCAAAAAAGCTCAGGACGGTAAGAAAAAATACGTATGGAATATCAAGAAATATCCGGTTGGATATAACGAATAAAGAACAGACAGGTAGTGGGGATATTATTCCCCACTACTTGCATTTACAGGAAAAAGTATACTGTCCGGCATCAATGAATCGATCTTTTTTTCTATATCCTCTTTTGCAAACGGCTCATACCAATAGTCGTCCTGATCATAATTTACATCATTGAAGAAATAATAATCAGTTCCCTCGACAAATATTTTGGAGTCTACAAAGTACTGTGGGAAGGTGTATTTTTGAATTGAGTAATCACGGTTTACCAGGAAAAAGCCATCATCATAATAGGTGGTATCGTCAAAGCCGTAGAACACTCCTATGGGCGTCCCGTAGTATGGGTCAAAATCATCGTCTTTTGTGGTCGGAGGAGTCAAAACCGACGGGGCTTCCGTGGTTCTTGCCGCGGTTCCCGGTGCTGCCTCCAGATAGATCATCCTTTTCTCCTGTGATATCCGGATGCTTTCTATGTTTTCCGGACATACATCGAGCGTTATCTTTATCAGCTTTTTTTTAAAATAGTTATATGCGTAGCAGCAACCATTGGCATAGAGATCAGTCACCTTATCCCCGTTCAGATCTGCAAGTACGTAACCGGAGGATATACCAAGCTTGCTGAGCTTCTCGTTGAGCTTCTTTGTTGCAGTTTTTTCGATATCGTCTATAGACAGTACTTTGATCGTGTAGATGTATTTTGTCTTTTTTGTGATCACCTTGAGCTTGGCCTTGCCCGGTTTTTTTGCCGTGACAAATATCCCTTCCTGCTTATTCTTCTTTATCTTGATCTTCTTGGGGTTACTGTTGATAATACGGTTCTTGTATGAGTGGCCGATATGCTTTGACTGCGACTGCAATACGACATATGTATCTTTTACGACCTTCTTTTTTGCGGAGGATATTTGTCCTGAGAAAAATACGGACAGGATTGTAAGTGCGATAAATGACAGAAAAACCATTCCTATACTTCTTTTTTTGTAGCTGTGCATGATGTATCCTCCTATCTGAGATTCGATCATATGACCCGTAGCTCGATCCGGGTCTGCGTTTGGGTTTCGATAACGCTTATAGTATATAGTAAGCAGTGGTCTGAAAAAACTAACTTTTGGTTAGTATATAAATCAAATTTAACGGTATATAGTCAATAACGGTATAAGGAAACGATGAATTCAGAGGGAACGGTGAATTCAAGGAAATCAATGAATTGGAGGAAAAATATGAAAAAAAGACTTTTGACGATTATGATGATGCTTACCATGGTGCTTGCTCTTGCAGGCTGTGGTTCTGACGAGAAGTCAAAATCCGGCGAGGCGACTCCCGCTAAAACCGAGGAGCCTGAGAAGACAGAGCCGGAAGCTGAGGAGACAGCCGAATCAAAGGAAACGGATGACGTGAAGCCTGAGGATAATAATGCTACAGAGGAACAGGAGGAAGCATCGGCAAGCTCTCTGCGTCTTGCCGGCGGTGAGGATCTCCTGATTGGTCTTGAGACCGTCATCGATGAAAAAAACGAAGATGGCAGCTATTTTGTAAAAAGTGCCGCTAAGGATGGTATGCTGACAGTTTATGAACAGGGTGGGATCGCTTTGCCGGATGATGGTACCGGAGAGGGAGAATACGCACTTAACCTGGCTACGGGTTTATCGGACAGTGGCGCAAATGATGATGCAAGATCTAAACCGAGCAATGTATACTCTGAGAATACAACATATCCGGTGTATGTAGTCAGATTCACATCCGGATCAAACGAGGATACGAGGCAGTGGCAGGTTTTTGTTACATTCACTGACAGTGGCGTATATCTGTACGGTATCAGCACGCCAATTGACGCTGAGTCAAACGCAGACACTCTGGCAGAACAGTTATTCCCGGATCTTCGCATAGATACTAAGTAAGCGAAAAAAACGCTTTACAAGTCGTCGTCACCTGTGCTATACTAAACATAAGTGGACGCAGGCGTTAGAGCATAACGTGGTTCATGCTGCAGGAAGTCGGCAAATACAGGTATGATCAGTATTTGTATAGCAATGGAAAGTGAGGCGATTTAGGATGAGTGAGATTTCAAGCATTTCCGGTGGTGCAGGCTACTACACCGCAGCGATCGCGAGCGGAAGCAAGCTCATGAGTGCCGCTGACGGAGCAGCGGAGTCGGCGATCGTAGAAAAAGAAAATGCCCAGGTCAACGGATTGACACAAGGTCGGCAGAACGCCGAAGATGTCAAATCGCTTTTAAACGTGGCAGACGGTGCTACGGATAAGATAGCAGATTCCTTAAGCAGGATCCGTACCCTGGCAGTGCAGGCGCAGAACACGGCAGTGCTGACAGATGATGACCGCAGGATGATCCAAGATGAGGTCGATCAGCTCAAGCAGAATATTTCCGATGTTGCAAACAATACCGAGTTCAACAAGAAGAAGCTCCTTGA
>DMLD01000198.1 GCA_003453515.1 Lachnospiraceae bacterium | reverse complement strand
AACCTGTGCTCCGAGTTGAACCAGAAGGGCGTACTTGAAAAGTACAATGTCAAGGTCATCGGCGTACAGGTCGATGCCATAGAGCGAGGCGAGGATCGTATCGAGTTCAAAAATACCATGAATGAGCTCGGTATAGAGATGGCTCGTTCCGAGGTCGCATACAGCGTTGACGAGGCGCTCGGTATCGCCGATAAGCTCGGTTATCCGGTAGTTTTGCGACCGGCATACACCATGGGAGGAGCCGGAGGCGGACTCGTATACAACCGCGAGGAGCTGCAGACGGTATGCTCGAGAGGACTTCAGGCATCGCTCGTCGGACAGGTTTTGGTCGAGGAGTCGATACTCGGATGGGAGGAGCTTGAGCTCGAGGTAGTCCGCGATTCCGAGGGGAACAAGATCACAGTTTGCTTTATCGAGAACATAGATCCAATGGGTGTGCACACCGGTGACTCATTCTGCTCGGCACCGATGCTCACCATATCCGAGGAAACACAGAAGAAGCTGCAGGAGCAGGCTTACAAGATAGTTGACGCAGTTCAGGTCGTGGGAGGAACCAATGTGCAGTTCGCCCATGATCCGGTCTCTGATCGTATCATAGTAATAGAGATCAATCCGAGAACATCGAGATCTTCGGCGCTTGCATCAAAGGCTACGGGCTTCCCGATAGCGCTTGTCTCGGCTATGCTCGCCACCGGGCTGACACTTAAGGACATCCCGTGCGGCAAGTACGGAACACTTGATAAGTACTATCCGGACGGAGACTATGTAGTTATCAAGTTTGCAAGATGGGCATTTGAAAAATTCAAGGGAATAGAGGATAAGCTCGGAACGCAGATGCGTGCCGTCGGCGAGGTCATGAGTATAGGAAAGACCTACAAGGAAGCGTTCCAGAAAGCGATCAGATCCCTCGAGACCGGACGATACGGGCTTGGACATGCCAAGAACTTTGATACACTCTCAAAGGATGAGCTTCTCAAAAAGCTTATCACACCGTCGAGCGAAAGACATTTTGTCATGTATGAGGCTCTGCGCAAGGGAGCAACTATCGACGAGATACACGACCTCACCCACGTGAAGAAGTATTTCATCGAGCAGATGAAGGAGCTTGTCGATGAGGAGGAAGACCTTGTGAAGGGCAAGGGAAGTCTTCCGGCGGATGACAAGCTGATACATGCCAAGAAAAACGGATTCTCCGACAGATACTTAAGTGAGATACTCGAAGTACCCGAGCAGGATATAAGGAACAAGCGTATAGAGCTTGGCGTGGAGGAAGCCTGGGAGGGTGTACACGTAAGCGGGACTAAGGATTCGGCGTACTACTATTCAACATACAATTCCGAGGACAAGAACCCTGTCAACACCGATCGCAAGAAGGTGATGATACTCGGAGGCGGACCAAACCGTATAGGTCAGGGAATAGAGTTTGATTACTGCT
The DNA here is from genome assembly GCA_003453515.1 of Lachnospiraceae bacterium. Taxonomy (GTDB): domain Bacteria; phylum Bacillota; class Clostridia; order Lachnospirales; family Lachnospiraceae; genus Eubacterium_F. The sequence goes on along the minus strand of DMLD01000198.1, from coordinate 13,690 downwards.
GTGTACACGCAGCCATGGCGCTTAAAAAGCTTGGCTTCGAGACGATTATAGTAAACTGTAACCCGGAGACCGTGTCGACCGACTACGATACATCGGATAAGCTCTACTTTGAGCCGCTCACACTTGAGGATGTGCTGAGCATTTATCACAAGGAAAAGCCGGTCGGAGTCATAGCGCAGTTCGGAGGACAGACGCCGCTCAATATCGCTGCAGAGCTCGAGAAAAACGGTGTCAGGATCCTGGGTACATCGCCTGCGGTCATCGATCTTGCAGAGGACAGGGATCAGTTCAGAGCCATGATGGAAAAGCTCGGCATCCCCATGCCCGAATCCGGAATGGCTGTAAATGCCGATGAGGCGAAGGAGATCGCCAACAGGATAGGCTATCCTGTCATGGTTCGTCCGTCCTACGTGCTCGGCGGCCGTGGAATGGAGATCGTATACGACGACGACACGATGGTCGAGTACATGAACGCTGCGGTTGGCGTGACACCGGACAGACCGATACTCATCGACAGATTCCTGAATCATGCGATGGAGTGCGAGGCGGATGCTATAGCAGACGGCGGACACGCGTTTGTACCTGCTGTCATGGAGCATATAGAGCTTGCCGGAGTTCACTCGGGAGATTCGGCATGTATACTGCCGAGCGTCCACATATCGGAGAAAAATGTAAAGCTGATCAAGGAATACACAAGAAAGATCGCAGAGGAGATGCATGTACAGGGTCTTATGAACATGCAGTATGCGATAGAAAACGATACGGTGTATGTGCTTGAAGCAAATCCGAGAGCATCGAGAACGGTGCCTCTGGTCTCAAAGGTCTGCAACATAAGGATGGTACCTCTGGCGACAGAGATCATAACCGCGGATCTGACAGGAAAGCCTTCGCCGATACACGATCTGAAGGAGCGCGAGATACCGTACTACGGTGTCAAGGAAGCAGCCTTCCCGTTCAATATGTTCCAGGAGGTAGACCCATTGCTTGGTCCTGAGATGAGATCGACGGGTGAGGTGCTCGGACTCTCAACCTCGTATGGTGAAGCATATTACAAGGCACAGGAGGGAGTCGGCTCCAAGCTTCCGCTGAGCGGACGCGTGATGATCTCCGTGAACCGCAAGGATAAGGAAGAGGTGGTCGAGGTCGCAAGGATGTTTGCCGACAACGGCTTTGAGATAGTTGCGACCGGACAGACCTACGAGCTGATCACAGCTGCCGGCATCCCGGCTAAGCACGTCAAGAAGCTATATGAGGGACGCCCGAATACCAGAGATATGATAACGAACGGAGAGGTGGATCTCGTCGTAAACTCACCTGTCGGCAAGGACAGCGTGCACGATGACAGCTACCTCAGAAAGGCAGCGGTCAAGGCAAAGATACCTTATCTGACCACCATGGCGGCTGCGAGAGCATCTGCAGAGGGTATCAAGTATATCAGAGAGCATGGCAACGGAGAGCTTCACTCGCTCCAGGAGCTGCATGCGAGGATAAAAAATGACTGAGAACGGGAATACTAAAACAAAGAAAAAGGAGCCACTGTCAATTATGTGGCTCCTTCCCATATTTGTTGCGATAGCGGTGGTACCGCTCGTCACGATCATACACGTATACGACTGTGGGTTGGAATCAAACCAGTGGTTTTCCATAGGCGGTAAGTTGTATGACTTCTTTTTGTATTATAAGGCATTTATACTCAGGCTCATAGGGGTGATAATCCTGTTTTCGATGGCTTATCTAATGCCCTTTGAGGAGCATGACTTTCTTAAGCAGAAAAAAAGTATAGCCCCTACCGTGGCTGTAGGGATCTTCGGAATTATCTCACTTTTATCCGCACTATTGGCTGACAATAAGATAACAGCATTTTTCGGAGGATATGAGCAGTTTGAGGGCTGGTTCATACTGCTTGCCTATGTGTTATGCTTTTATTTTTCCTTCGGATACATACGCACGGTCAGACTGATAAAGCTGCTTTTGGATGTGCTGCTGGTCGGCGCGATGCTTATCGGTATACTCGGGACCTTTCAGGCGTTTGGTATGGACTGGATCCAAAGCGACTGGGCAAAGCCGATCATTACATCCGAGCTGATGGGCAAGACTGATCTGTCAAAGTTCAACATAAAGCTGAATTTTGGGAAAGGGATGTCCTATGTGACACTGTACAATCCCAACTATGTAGGCTCCTATGTATCGCTTGTCCTGCCGATGATCATATATATTGTCATACGCGGAGAAAAGCTGATAAGAAGGCTGGCTGCTGTCGTATGCTCCATACTTTTGATCATAACGCTAGTGGCTTCGAGATCGCTTACCGGAGTGCTCGGTCTGATGGTAGGTCTCATACTGTGTGCCGTGCTTCTTTTTCCGTTTATGAAAAAGCTTAAGCCGGTACTGATCGGGGGACTGGTGCTGACGACAGTGGGCATAGCGGCTATAGTTATCGCTCAGCCCGCATTTTTATCGAAGCTTATGTCAGGACACGAGGAGTACTCGATAGAGTCCATGGTGTGTGAGGACGATCACATAGATATCGTGACATCAAAGGCTCAGAGCCTGAGACTGAGCCTTGCAAAGGAATCCCTGACACACACAGGGTGGTCGGTAGCCAACAGACCGGAGGATCTGATCACTTTGAAGGACGGGGATAAGGATGTGTCCTTCTGGGTCGATCCCTCGACGGGGGAAGCAACGATAAACGAGGAGGGCTACTATCCTTTGAAGTTTTCGCTTGAGAGCAGGGAGCTTAGCGGAAATACGCTTGCGACCTATCTCGAGGAATACGAACGCTATACCGGATTGCAAAGAGAGATAAGCGTCAGCTCCGATGAAGAATATGAGGAGCCGACAAGCATAGATCTGCTCCATGTAACGGATTGGACGTTCGACTGGACCTTTACCGTTATCAACGGAAAACTGATGATATACAATGATTTCGGACGAATTGACGAGTTGTCAGACATAGAGAAATCGGGCTTTGAAGGAAGCTATTATTTCGCATCAAGGCGCGGATACATATGGTCGAGGACGATACCGATGCTTACCGATCACCTCCTTGTGGGAGTGGGAGCCGATCACTTTGTATTTGCCTTTCCGAATGATGACTATGTCGGAAAAAGGTATATGGGCTACGATACACAGACCATCACGAAGCCGCACAATATGTATTTCCAGATATGGGTACAGGATGGGCTGCCGGCATTGATAGCATTTTTGTTACTGTATATCTTCTTTATAGTACGCACCGTGATCATGTGCTTTGGAAAGCACAGACCATCCGTGGGAAGGGGGATCGATCACATGAGCTTTGTTGTAGCGGTGGCAGTCTCCGTTACAGGATATTTGGTGGTCGGGCTTGCCAATGACTCCACGATAACGGTCGCACCCATATACTGGGTGCTTTTGGGAGCGGGGTACGCGGCAGAGGCAGTGGCGACCGATCAAAGATAAGGATGCGTATATAATCGTATAGGCAGGAACTTTGTGCCACGGTTTTCCAAACCATCAAAACGGGAGATGAGGGCTATGGATAAGGATAGGGAACGTTTTCTTAGCGAATTTGTACAGAGAGAAAGCAACTTTCTTCGCGCGCCCTACAACCCCGAGATAGAGTTTTACAACACCATTAAAAGCGGTGATGTGGAGAGGACAAGGAAGCTCTGCAGGGAGCAGCTTGTGGACAAGGAGGGACTCGGGCATCTTTCCGATGATCCGCTCCAAAACCTGAAGTACCACTTTGTTGTAACGACCGCATTAGTCGCCAGATACTGTATAGAGGGCGGGATGGAGCTTGCCGATGCCTACGGACTCAGCGACTATTATATACAAAAGGCGGACAGATGCAAAAAGACCTCCGAGATAACCAACCTTCACCCGATAATGTGTATAGACTATGCGACCCACATGAAGGATCTCAGGAAGAATTCCATCTGTTCGGAGCAGATAGCCAGATGCGTGGATTATATATATGACAATATGCATGCGAGGATCACGCTCAACATGCTTGCAAAACATGTCCACCTCGACCCGAGCTATCTGTCAAGGCTGTTTAAGAGAGAGGTGGGCTGCAGTGTAAGTGATTATATAAGAAATAAAAAAATAGAAACTGCAAAAAATATGCTCATCTATTCTGACAGCAAGCCTGTGGATATCGCGCAGATACTTGCATTTCCGTCGCAAAGCTATTTCACTGAGGTTTTCAAAAAACAGGTGGGTGTATCGCCCACGGTGTACAAGAAGCAGCATTTCAGATCGATGCACGATGAGTCGGACAGATGAAGCACGGTGGTCATGAAAACTGCACTTCATTCACGAAAACGATATATTTTTATTATGATACAATTTATAATCAAATCATAGTGAGAGTATGGAAATGACGGATCGGTTCGGATACCGGTATGGGGTGTCGTTTCCCGGACGTATTTATGCGGAGGTTGGCAAAATGAGAAAACTGACAGGCTTTGAACACGGGATCAATTTTGGCGGATGGCTTTCACAGTGTGACCACGAGAGATCGACTTATGAGGGCTTTATCACAGAGAAGGATTTCAAAACCGTAAGCGAGTGGGGACTGGATCATGTGAGAATTCCGATCGATTACAAGCTGCTTGAAACCGAGCAGGGGGAGTACATAAGGGATAATTTCATATATCTTGACCACGCGGTAGCATGGTGCAGGAAGTACGGGTTGAACATGATACTGGATCTCCACAGTACCTACGGCTTCAGCTTTGACGATTATGAGGAGGGCGGTGTATTTTTCAAAAATGAAGAATACCAGGAGCGCTACTACAGACTCTGGGAGGAGCTGGCAGGGCGGTACGGTTCCAACTCCGACATGCTGATACTCGAACTCTTAAATGAGGTAACGGAAAAGGAATATTGTGATCCCTGGAATCGCATAGCTACCGAGTGTATAAAGAGGATACGCGCCATCGCCCCGGATATAAAGATAATGTTCGGAGGCTACTACAACAACAGCATAGAGGCATTGAAGGATCTGTGCGAGCCCTACGATGAAAATATAGTTTACACCTTCCACTGCTATGAGCCGCTGATCTTCACGCATCAGGGCGCTTACTGGGTACCGACGATGGATACCGGGTACAGGATAGGCATAGATGCCACATATAGGGAAATGAAGGAAGCTACGGAAAAATACATGTCTCAGATCGCAGTGGGCTTTGACGAGCTCGATCCGGAAGGACACTTTGATGGCGAATATCTCGACAGGTATTTTGCCGAAGCAGTGAGGGTCGCTGAAGAGAGAAATGTTCCACTCTATTGCGGAGAGTACGGGGTCATAGATCGGGCAGATCCCGGCGAGCTCCTGAAGTGGTACGAGGTAATGCATGAGTCCTTTGAAAAATATAACATCGGACGCGCGGCTTGGACATATAAAGCGTTGGACTTCGGCTTTGTGGATGAGCATATGAAGCCGGTGCTTGAGCGTGTAGTGAAGCTGCTGTGATATCTAAGGATACATGATAGGGAAACACTTTAACGGTGTTTCCTTTTTTTATTATCGCAGAGCCGCCGATAGGAATATGTCAGCCAAGGCTGACCGGCGGCTCGCGGGCGAGTAGGGTGCGATCATATCTTCCCTACTCGATTTATTGCAGAGCCACCGATAGGGATAATGTTTGCAGTCATGAAAGTTATAGTTTCTGCAACTAAACGATATATTTATACGGAATTCAGTCATATAATAATGTCAACATAGTTAAGGTGAACGGAATAAGGAAACGCTGATTTAATCAGTGTATCCTTAGAAATACTATTGGAAAGGGATAGGTGAGAAAATGAAAAGTATCAAAAGGATCGTTGCATGTACCATGGCGGGTGCGCTCGTTATAGCCTCCGTACCCGGCTACAGAGCAGATGCGGCAGGAGTAAAAACGGGAGTTAAGCAGGCAAAGACAAAGACAGCAAACAAGTCAAAGTCCAAAACAAAGAACGGGATAAAGTATACTTCATCCATGAAGGTAACGGATAAAACTGTTTCTTATCTTCCGAAGATACTCAAAAGCTCCAAGGTAAAAACGATAACCTTAAGCCTTAAAAAAACAAAGCAGCTTACTATAGCAAAGGGGGATTACTCCGACAAGGATATCATTGTAAATTCACCGAATACTACAATTATAAATAACGCTACATTTGATGACATAGAGCTCCGCTCGATCGCTCCGAATACATGGAGAGAGAGGGGAAAGGGCAATTGTATAAATGTGACCTCATCGCGCGCGGTACATATCGTGGCAGAGAGCACAAAGAGGATAGCAGCACTGCATTTTTCTTCGAAGGCAACTGCTGATAATAAGGTCGAGATCAAGTCCGGAAAAATAAGCAATATCGTGGTGTCGAACACGGCTCCCATATCGCTGACGACCGAAGGAAGCTCGACAGTGGGAGAGATCGCCGTTGAGAATGCCGGTGCAAAGGTAGGCGTAGTGAGCACCGGAAGCAGCAGGATAAATCGTGTGGATATCGATGAGAGAGCAGGCGCGGCTGACACCTCCGTGAAGGTAGAGGCAAAGGATAACTCCACGATAGGAAAGATCGTAAACAGCGCTGAAGGTGTCGGTGTAGAACTCAAGGTTTTGGGAGAGGCACTGGTAGATACAGTTCAGATAATAGGAAATGCTGCGGCAACGATCCTTGGTGACTCGACAAAGAAGACAACACTGGACATATCTGAGGCAGGAAAGGGTGCAAGGGTAGAGGTAAACAATAAAAATGTATCGGTAGAGACAGCCAAGGGACAGGACAGTTCTTCGGTGATCGACAACAAAACAGGAGCTGATATCGACAGCAAGGTAAAGGGCGAGGAATCAGCCAAACCGGCAAATACCGCTTCCGGTGAAGCATCAGGGGGAATATCGGGAATGGTGTCCGGCGGTTCATCAGGCAGTCCGGCTCCTGTAAACAAGATCGAAACAGAGGAGGGTAACCTTATCAAAAACGGCAGGTTCCCCAACCCGGGCGCTTGGACAGATGATTATAAGACGTATGTGGCAGCGGGAAATACATTCAGCATAGGAAGCGGCGAAGCCAAATTCGTTCTAAATAATGTCGGTGAAAACGCATGGGACAACATGCTCGCGCAGCATCACATCAACGTGGAGAAGGACGCCGAATATACACTTAAATTCAAGGCATCCTCTACGGTGGCAAGGACAATAAGCGTAGCACTTGCAAATAATGAAGGAAATAAGTGGTACGGCGGCGGAGACGCAGAGCTTGGCACAGAGGAAAGGGAGTATGTATATACAATAAAGATGTCAGAGCGCGGCGACGACAATGAAAACAATGCGGATGGATATCTCAAGTTTTCAATGGGTATGTTTACCGTATACGGTAAAGACAGAGTAGACAAGTATCCAGACGAATCAAAGGCGTCAACCATCATAATAAAGGATGTGAGCCTGATAAAGGTGGAGAAGCCGGCAGGCGGAGAGGAAGGAACACAGACCGGAGATAATGAGGGAAATAATTCAGGAGATACCACAGAGGTTATTGCTCCGGGTACGGATATTTTAACTAACGGTAGACTTGTAAATTCATTAGATCCGTGGACATACTGGGATGAGAATGAATGTGCTGAGATATCGTATGATAGTGAAAATTCTAAGGCGATATTTAATATTAAAAAAGAGGGTAGTGAGCATGACTATTCAATACAATTAAAGCAGGCAGGAGTAAAGCTGGAGGCAAACACATCGTATAAGCTTACATATACCGTAAAATCAAGTGAGGCACGATACATAATGTCGCTGGTACAGCATGAAGGTGGTTCATGGACCACATACAATAACGGCGGGAAAAAGACTTTACTTACTGCGGGTGAAAGCATGACTGTGGAAGAGACCTTTAAAACAGGAGATACGGCTGATATAGTAAATGTTCAGTTTAACATGGGTAATATCAAAGGGAGTGAGGACCAGAAAGCCGTAGAGATCGCGTTGATAGAGATATCAAACATCAGTCTGGTAAAGCTTGCTGATGAAGAAGAAAGGGATAGGTGAGAAAATGAAAAGTATCAAGAGGATCGTTGCATGTACCATGGCGGGTGTACTTGCTTTGTCGGGGATGACGGATACGGCAGTGACAACGGCACGAGCAGCTGTGAAGAAACCGACACTTGTAAAAACGGCAAAGGTGACCGTAAATAAAACCAAAAAGATAAGTGTTAAAAAGGGCGGATATAAGATCAAAAGCATCAAGTGGTCTTCATCAAAGAAAAAGGTGGCAGCAGTCAAAGGCAATGGAAAAGCCGGAGCGATCATAAAGGGTGTATCGGCAGGAAAAGCAACCATAAAAGCTGTAGTAAAAACAAAGAAAAGCAATAAAAAATTCACATTAAAATGCAAGGTAACAGTAGTGAAGGCTTCTTCCACATCTGCGGTAAAGCCGGCAGCTACGGGCAAGCCTAAACTTGACAAAAAGGGATACACTTTGAAGTGGGAGGATGAGTTTGAGGGAGACAAACTCAACCGCGACGACTGGAATGTAGAGCTCCATCAGGCAGGCTGGGTCAACTCCGAGCAGCAGGAATATGTGGATTCGACCGACAATATCGAGGTCAAGGACGGAAAGTTGGTGATCAAGCCCAAGAAGACCGGTGAGGGAACATATACCTCGGGTCGTGTCAACACCCAGAATAAGCATGATTTTAAATACGGTATTTTTGAAGCAAGGCTGAAGTTCCCCAAGGGACAGGGATATCTTCCGGCATTTTGGATGATGCCGACCGATGAGAACCTCTACGGTCAGTGGCCAAAGTGCGGTGAGATAGATATAGCAGAGGTAATGGGACAGCAGACCGATAAGCTATACGGGACGATACACTACGGTGAACCGCATAAGGAGACACAGGGAACCTATAACACTCCTAGTGGTGAGAAGGATTTCTATGAGGACTACCATAATCTCGCTGTTGAGTGGGTTCCGGGACGTATCACATGGTATGTTGACGGCATAAAGTATCACGAGGCAAGAGACTGGTTTACAGCTAAGCCGGGCGATGATCCGTTGACCTTCCCTGCTCCGTTCGATCAAAAGTTTTATATGATACTTAACCTCGCAGTTGGCGGAAGCTGGGTCGGTATGGTCGATGATGCTACCATAGCGGATATGGACAATCAGTCGTACTCTATAGACTATGTCAGAGCTTATCAGCTTGACAGCTACGGTGATGAGAATGTAAGTGCAGTGTCAGCATCGGAGGGAGCCAGCCTCAGAGATCCTGATGCAGCCGGCAACTATATAATAAACGGAGATTTTTCAAAGGCAGAGGATTTGGAGTCTGCCGAGGGTTGGCAGTTCATGCTCGCACAGGGAGGCGAGGCTGCGGCTGCCATAGCCGACAAGAGCATCAATATAAAGACGACAAATGCAGGATCGGTCGACTACAGTGTACAGCTTGTACAGGCAGGACTTCCGATGGTGAAGGATTCATCCTATCGTTTATCATTTGATGCAAGATCGACTGAGTTAAGAAAGCTTCATGTTGCGATACAGGGACCGGATCAGGGATGGATCGCATATATGCCGCAGGAGACGGTCGAGATCGGAACTGAAAAGAAAACCTACACATATGACTTCACGGTGCGTCAGTCGACCGACCCGAACGGAAGACTTGACTTCAACTTAGGAGCTCTGGGCTCGACGGCTGATGTAGAGCTTTCAAATGTTGTGCTTACAAAGACAGCGGACAATGTTGCAGTGGAGAAAAGCGTCCGCTCAGACGGAAACTATGTGTACAACGGAGGCTTTGATCAGGGAGAGTCAAGGCTTGGTAACTGGGAGATACTAAACCGTGACAAGGCATATATAAGCGTTGAAAACAAGGATAATATCAGAAGACTTAAGGTCGTAGCCCCGGGTACCACGACCAAAGCAAAGCCGGTTATGATATCACAGTCGGGACTTGGTCTTTTGAAAAAGGGAGTATATGAGCTCTCATACAAGGCTTCAAAGGTTGGCGCGAAGGCGGATAAGTCAATAAGCATATCCTATGACGGTATAGATTTTGCTCCGCAGGAGATAAATGATCAGGAGAAGGAGTATTCCGAGAGCTTCGAGCTGGATAAGGATATCTCGAGGGATGAAGCCGATCTGACGATCATGTTTACGTCACCGGGGACCTATTATCTCGACGATGTGAGACTGAGTGACAATGCGCTGATAAAGAACGGCTCGTTCAGTAACGGTTTGTCCGGATGGAGTCCGTTTTTACAGGCTCCGGCAAGTGCGACCTATGTGATCGACTCGTTGAATGAGGACAATGCATTTGATATAACCATAGATGACACCGGTGCGGATGACAACTCAAACAACTGGTACATACAGCTCAATCAGTTCGGTGTTCAGATGATACAGGGCAAGACCTACAAGCTGTCATTTAAGGCAAAATCAAGCCTTGATCGCAGCATCCAGTACAATATCGGTCACAACGGTGAGACGGATAATGATTGGACAAGCTACAGCGACTATCAGAATGCAGCCCTGACGAGTGAATACAAGACATTCGAGGTGACCTTTACCATGAATGCTCCGACCGACCTCAATTCAAGATTCAATATAACCATGGGAACACTTGATAAGAGGATCACTGCACAGCATCGCATCTGCATAGATGATGTCGTGCTGGAGGAGATTTGATATAAGTTAAATATCTCATTTTCATATAACCTCTTGATATGTCCCGGACCGGCATAAACGGTTCGGGGCATTTGCGTATTTGGCAAGGTGTATAAACAATGTTTTTTTATAAAACAGAAGGATTTATGATATACGATTTATATATATAAATGGTAATATCACAAAGAGGAAGAAAAGAGCGTATGCATTCAGGACAAAGGAGGATTAAACGCATGAATTATTATGTTAAAGCAGGTGCTTTTAAAAGTGGGGACGGAACAAAGGAGCATCCCTTCAAGACCATATCCGAGGCGGCACTTGTAGCGCAGGCAGGAGATGAGGTCATAGTGGGAAGCGGGGTTTATCACGAGTATGTCGATCCGGCGAACGCAGGCAGCGCTGATGCGCGGATCGTGTACAGATCGGCAGAGCCTCTCGGTGCTGTCATAACGGGAGCGGAGAGGATAAATAACTGGGAACCATATAAGGGTGACACCTGGGTCTGCCGTATAGGAAACGGGATCTTCGGTGACTACAATCCATATAGGGTAGTGGTCGAGGGAGACTGGTATTTCGCTCCCGACCCCGTATACACCGGCGAGGTATATCTGAACGATGTGGCGCTTTATGAGGTAGCGACGCTCGATGAGGTACTTGCTCCGAAGCCGTACACGATGTCGTGGGAGAGCGATGATATCACGATCAGAAAGTGGTACACCGAGCAGGATGACAAGACGGATGAGACCATAATCTATGCAAACTTCAGCGGAGCTGATCCGAATAAGGAAACAGTTGAGATAAATGTTCGCAGGAACTGCTTTTATCCATCAAAGGAAGGCGTGGGCCACATCACATTATCCGGCTTCAAGCTGACAAAGGCAGCTACACAGTGGGCTCCGCCGACAGCTTATCAGGACGGTATGGTGGGACCTCACTGGTCAAAGGGATGGATAATAGAGGACTGTGAGATATCGCATTCACGCTGCTCGGGTATAACGCTCGGCAAATATCTCCAACCAAACAACAATAACAAATGGACGACCGGATATCTGAAGGACGGGACACAGACAGAGCGCGACAATATCTGTCAGGCACAGGTCGAGGGCTGGACAAAGGAAAACATCGGTTCTCACATCGTCAGACGCTGTCACATCCATCACTGCGGACAGACCGGGATAGTGGGACATCTCGGAGGGGTATTCTCGCTGATCGAGGACAACCACATCCATCATATCAACAACAAGCAGGATCTTGCGGGAGCGGAGATCGGCGGGATAAAAATGCACGCCGCCATAGATGTTATATACAGAAGAAATCACATTCATCATTGTACCAGAGGGCTCTGGCTCGACTGGCAGGCTCAGGGAACAAGAGTGTGTGACAATCTGTTCCATGACAACACTCCGCCGAAGGGTACAGAGATCACACCGCTTTTGGGACTGGGAGAGGATGTTTTTATAGAGGTAAGTCACGGACCTACACTTGTTGACAACAATCTGCTTCTCTCACCCTGCTCGTGCAGGATATCGACACAGGGAGTTGCATTTGTACACAACCTGATAGCGGGCTCCTTTACATGGGTGGGTGCCGGTGTAAACAACGGAGGAGTTGAGCTTCCCACACCTAGGTACACACCGTATCATATGCCTCACCGCACTGAGGTGGCAGGCTTTATGACTATCCTTCACGGAGACATGAGGTTTTATAACAATATATTTGTCCAGCCGGAGATCAGAGAGGACTATGTTGCTCATGCCAAAGAGAACGGGACTGACAAGGAGTATAACTTCACCGCGGGGACCTGTGTATATGAGGGATACCCGACAGCAGAAAGCTACTTTGCAAACTTCGGACCGTGGTCACCGGAGGATGAGAAAAACAGGGACAAGTTCTATGATCATCTGCCGGTTGACGGTAAGGGCAATATATATCTTAACGGAGCAAAGGCAAACTCCACTGAGACGGATGCCTATGTGGATGATGGCAAGGTGAGCTTCGAGCTTATATGCGACGGAGACAAGGTAAGCTTCAAAACGGATATTTACGAGCATCTTCCCAAGGAGCGTCCGGGCATGATTTCATCGGCAGTTTTGGGCTCGGCGTTTGAATCGGAGCAGCGCTTTGAAAATCCGGACGGATCCGAGATAATCTTTAACGAGGATTTCTTCGGAGATCACAGGGGAGCAAGACCCGTGGCAGGACCGTTTGAGGAGACAAAAAAAGAGTACAGATTGTTTTGACGATCATATTACAGAAAGATCGTCTACGGAATCCTTGATAAAATCCTCCCTCATATACTTGGTGCGGTATTCTCCGGGAGTCATGCCTGTGTATTTTTTAAACTCCATGCCCATGTGACTCTGTGACGAGAAGCCAAGATAGGTAGCGATCTCGATGTACGAATACGAAGAAAAGGTCAGCAGGTTTTTAACCAGTTTGACCTTTTCTTCAGTTATGTATGCCTTGAGAGTTTTTTTCTCATTTTTCTTAAAAAGCGTGGACAGATAGTTGGTCTCCAGACCTATTGCGGAGGCTATCTCCTGAACGGTTATTTTTCCGTGCATATGCGTAAAAATATAATCCTTGCAGTGCGATATATGCCGGTTCTCGTTTTCGTTGCCGCGCTCGGTCTCAGAGTAAGCCTTCAGCTCGCGGACGATGGAGGCGCATCTTAGCTCTGCCTCGACAGTCAGTCTTATTATCTCGGTAGCATCCCTGCAGCGGTCGATCCTGTGGATATAGGTATCGCTCAGATAAAAGGCTGTCTCCGGGTGAACGCCGCCTCTTATCGCAGCTCTCGTGGCAAGGGTGATGGCAACTATCGCAAGATAGATCTCCTGTCTTATGGGATCGTCGGAGAGAGTTCCGTACCGTCCCGGGAAGCGTTCCTTAAGCAGAGTTCTCAGGCTCTCGACATTTCCCTGCTCTATATACTCGACCTCTAGCTTTTCGTGGTTAAAGGGATTAAAGTAATGATTCATACCGCAATAGCATCCTTTCATAGAAACAATGTTTTTTTATAAGTGTAACAGATTTTTGATATAAGTCAAGATAA
>DMLD01000093.1 GCA_003453515.1 Lachnospiraceae bacterium | reverse complement strand
CCGTTGACCACGCAGCCCATGACTGCGACCTTCAACGTCGCATCGGGATACTTTGCCGTGATTTTCTCCACCTTGTTTGCGAGGTCGACAAGATCTATCTCCGTCCTTCCGCAGGTCGGGCAGGACACCACCTCTATACCGCCGCTTATCAGCTTAAGAGACTTAAGTATCTCCTTCGCGCTTATGACCTCCTGTACGGGATCTCCGGTCAGTGAGACCCTTATCGTGTCTCCTATCCCCTGATAGAGTATCACGCCGAGTCCGACCGAGGACTTGATCGTACCGCTTTTCATGGTGCCGGCTTCGGTGATGCCGACATGCAGCGGAAGGTCTGTTTTGTCTGCGATTAGCTCGTGAGCCTTTATCGACATCATCACATCTGATGACTTTATGCTTATCACCAGATTATCATAGCCTATGCTTTTTATGATATCCACCTTGTCAAGCGCACTCTCCACAAGCCCCTCATGGCTCACATGACCATATTTTTCTATGAGATTTTTTTCAAGAGAGCCGCTGTTCACGCCCACACGTATGGGTATCTCTCTCTTGGCGCACGCATCCACGACCGCCTTTATCCTGTCTATGCTTCCTATGTTGCCGGGGTTTATTCGTATCTTGTCCGCGCCTGCCTCTACGGCTGCTATAGCCAGCCTGTAGTCAAAGTGTATGTCAGCTACAAGCGGGATGGAGATGCGGGATTTGATGGCAGTCAGGGCTTTTGCAGCCTCCATGTCGGGAACAGCGCACCTCACGATATCGCAGCCGTTTTTCTCCAGCTGCTTTATCTGCTCCACGCACGCATCCACATCCTGCGTCTTTGTATTGGTCATGGACTGTATCGCTATGGGATTGTTTCCGCCGATCGTCACGTCCCCGATCCTTATCTCCCTTGATCTTCTCCTTGCCATATTACCACCCGTCAGAACAATTTCAGTATATCGTTACCCATGATAAATACCATAAGCGCCATCAAAACCATAAATCCGCCGACATTAAAATATGTCTCGACCTTCTGCGGCAACGGCTTTCGCCTTATGAGCTCGATGATCAAAAACAGAAGTCTTCCGCCGTCAAGCGCGGGTATGGGCAGCAGATTCATCACTCCCAGGTTCGCAGTGATAAGTATAGAGAAGATGAGCAGATTCATCATAACGGTCGTCATGCCCTCCGGTCTGCTCTGCTCTACAACATCACCCACCTGCTTGACTATCCCGACAGGCCCGGATATCTGATCGGCACTCACCCTGCCGGTGATCATCATGCCGAGACTCCTGATCGTGGTATCTATCCAGAACTTCACCTCATATAGCGAGTATCCGATCGTATCAAAGAAGCCTCCTCTTACTCTCTCCGCCGAATGATAGAATCCGAACATGTATTTCTCCGAACCGTCCTCGGCTTTGGTGAGCTTTGGCGCGATCTCATAATCGGTCGCCTTGCCGTTGCGCTCTATCGTAAAGTGTACCTTTGATCCGTCAAGCTTGTGAAAAATAGTGTAGTAGCTTACCTCTCTGTTGACCACTATCGGAGTGGAGCCCATCTCGGTGATACGGTCACCCTCCTTAAAGCCCGCCTCCTCGGCGGCACTGCCCGGCTCAACTCCCGTGATGAGCGCAGGGTCATAGCCTATGGAGCCTATCACGATGAGCGCGAGCACAAACGCAAGTATGAAGTTGAAAAACGGTCCCGCGAAGATGATCGCCATCCTCGCCCACACGGATTTTTTTGAGAAGGAGCTCTCATCATCCACATCCTCCTCCTCGCCGAGCATCAGGCACGACCCGCCGAACGGCAGGATCTTCAGTGAATACACCGTCCTGCCGTCAAACTCGGGGTGCTCCTCAAAGTATGCCGTTGACTTCAGAAAAAGAAGATGTCTCTTGCTTCCGTCAGACACCCACGAGATAAGTCTCGGCCCCATACCGAGAGAAAACTCTATCACTCCGACATGATTTATCCTCGCCACGATAAAGTGTCCGAACTCGTGAAAGATTATGATAAAGCTGAACACGATTATCGCAAGGATTATAGCTCCTATATCCATATATGATCAACCTCCGTAGTCTTTGCCGTGATCAACCATCCACTTATCAAGTGTCCTGATGGTCCAAGCCTCTGCCTCAAGTATTTCCGTCAGCGTTGGAGCCTCCATCACAACATGTGCCTCCATCGCATACTCTATCATACCATATATTTCCAAAAAAGAAACCCTTTTTTGCAAAAATTTTTCTACAGCGTACTCGTTTGCCGCATTCATCACGGTCGGCATGCTGCCTCCTATCCGCGAGCTCTCGACGGCTAAGGGTATCCCCTTCAGGACATCCGTTCTCGGTTTTTCAAATCCTATGGAGGCTGCTTTTTCAAAATCAAGCCTCTCATCATCGAGCAGACCCCTCTCCGGATACATGAGCGCGTACTGAATCGGAACCCTCATATCGGGAGTCCCAAGCTGTGCCATGACCGCTCCGTCCCTGAACCCTACCATCGAGTGAACTATGCTCTCAGGCTGGACAAGGACGTGTATCCTGTCGATGCCTACTCCGAACAGCCACCTTGCCTCTATGATCTCAAGTCCCTTGTTGATCATGGTCGCGGAGTCCGTGGTTATCTTCTTTCCCATGCTCCAGTTGGGATGGTTAAGCGCCTGCTCCACGGTCACACTCTCGAGAGTCTCACGATCGGCGTGACGAAACGGTCCTCCGGACGCAGTCAAAAATATGGTCTCGACCGGGTTATCCTCTGTATTATTTACCGGCACACCATCTGCAAACGGACCGTTCGGAACATCGTGCAGACACTGAAAAATAGCCGAGTGCTCCGAATCGACCGGAAGCAGCCGGACACCGTGCTCCATGGCTGCCTTCATGATTATATGTCCGGCGCAGACCAGGGTCTCCTTGTTTGCAAGTGCGATATCCTTGCCGCACTCTATTGCCTTAAGCACCGGTCTCAATCCTATCATGCCGACCATCGCGGCGACGACCATATCCACGTCATCCGCGCTCACGGCTTTAAGATAGCCCTCCATTCCATACAGAATTTCGGGCTTGTCAAATGCTTTTTCCTTATATTTATCATCTAAAATGCTTTTAAGCCTGGCGGCTGTCTCCTCATCCTTCATCACTGCAAGCGAGGGGGCAAAGCTTGCGATCTGCTCACTCATAAGCTCTGCGTTTGCTCCGGCAACAAGCGCGTACACGCTGAATCTGCCCGGATGTGAGCTTATCACATCAAGAGTCTGTGTGCCTATGGAGCCTGTCGAGCCGAGTATCGTCAAAGTCTTCATTTTATTTCTCCGTCATGCACTGATCGTCGAGGATACGATCAGAAGATAGTATACAAAGGGTGCAACAAATATCATTGAGTCGAATCTGTCAAGGATACCTCCGTGTCCGGGTATGATTCTGCCGTAGTCCTTGACCTCAAAGTTTCGCTTGATCGCCGATGCTGCCAGGTCACCGAATATCGAAACCACCGCAGCGACCATCACTACAAGCGGAAATACGAGCTTGGGGCTGAACAAAAACCACTCCATATCCGGCGCGAAAAATGAGTACCCGAAGGCGATAAGTCCTGCTCCGAGCACGCCGCCCACGCATCCCTCGATGGTCTTTTTGGGACTGAGCTCGCTGAAATGATGCTTACCGATAAGCTTACCCACACAGTATGCACAGGTGTCCGCTCCCCACGAGCCCATCACAACAAGCCATATGAGCCACTCTCCCTGCCAGAGATTGCGGATAAATACCACATACGAGAGCAGGCCTCCGGCATACATAGTCGCAAACAGTGCCTCACACACCGCCTCTATCCTGATCTTCGGATAGGACAGGACATAGACTATCAGCAAAAGTATCGTAAATACGGTCAACAGGCATATACTCCACGCCAAAAGACCAAACCATATCAATACATAAAGAATAACAGTCGCTGTCATCGCCATCGCGCAGTATATATGCTTATCAAGCTTCAACACCCGCATAAGCTCGTACACCGCACACACCGACAGCAGTCCGAAAGCTATGGTCACATATGGATCTCCAAACACGAAGATAGCGATCAGTGCAACGATGAGCACTATTCCGCTTATCAGCCTGGTTCCAAACATATCACTCCTCCTTGAGTCCGCCGAAACGACGGTCCACATGCATATAATAATCTATCGCCTTTTTTAATTCGTTTTTGTCAAAGTCCGGCCAGGTGACCTCCGTAAAATAAAACTCGGCATATGCAAGCTGCCATAACAGATAATTGGAGAGCCTCTGCTCTCCGCCCGTCCTGATGAGAAGCTCGGGATCCGGCACATCAGAGGTATCGAGCCTTGACGATATCGTCTCCTCGTCTATGTCATCCGCGGATATTTTTCCGGAAGCAGCATCCGATACAAGCCCCTTGAGCACCCTCGTCAGCTCGTCCCTGCTGCCGTAGTTCAGGGCGACCAGTACAGTCAGACCCTTGTTATCCCTTGTGGTGATCTCCAGCTCATCTATCGTTTTTATAAATGATTCGGAAAGAACGCTTCTGTCCCCTATCACGCGCATCCTGAGATCATTTTTCATGGCGCGCTTTATCGAGCTTTTGAGCTCGGACTCCAAAAGCTCCATCAGCGAGTCGACCTCATCCTTGGGTCTCTTCCAGTTCTCCGTGGAAAAGGCGTACATGGTTATGTATTTGATGCCAAGCTCCTTTGCCGCACGGCACACTCTCTCAACATTTCTCGCGCCCTCGGCATGTCCTGCCTTTCTCGGCAAATGGCGTCTTTTTGCCCATCTGCCGTTGCCGTCAAGTATTATCGCCACATGTGTGGGGATCTCTCTGCCTGCTTCCAAATCTCATCCTCCATATGCGTCATGCTGCCTCTCACTTGCAGCCTGATATATCGAAAAAGCACTTTTGAATGCAGGGCATTCTCGGTGCTTTTTGATGTGTATTCACAAGAGTAATAAACGTTTTTTATTATGCAATTATACTGTCATGACCTCAGCTGTCTTAGCCTCGATGGCATCATCGACCTCTTTTATGTACTTATCGGTCAGCTTCTGTATATCGGTCTCGAGATCCTTGCCCTCGTCCTCCGATATCTCGTTTGCCTTGGATGCCTTCTTGACTGCATCGTTGGCATCACGCCTGATATTTCTGATGGCTACCTTGGTGTCCTCTCCCTTTTTCTTGACATCCTTGGCAAGCTCCTTGCGCCTCTCCTCCGTAAGCTCCGGAAAGACGAGTCTGATCACCTTGCCGTCGTT
>DMLD01000066.1 GCA_003453515.1 Lachnospiraceae bacterium | reverse complement strand
GTTAGAAACAGATGTGATCTATACATACTTATCTGAAACAAATACCGCTATAGATCCGACGGGTGCCGAAGTACAGTTTAATG
The DNA here is from genome assembly GCA_003453515.1 of Lachnospiraceae bacterium. Lineage (GTDB taxonomy): Bacteria > Bacillota > Clostridia > Lachnospirales > Lachnospiraceae > Eubacterium_F. The sequence continues at coordinate 9,517 of DMLD01000066.1, read as the reverse complement.
GCAATTCTGCCGAAGTAAGCATCGCTATAGAAGAATTGAGTGCCAAAGGCGGTGGCAGTATTATCAAGATTGAAAACAACGGAAGTAAAGACATAATAATAAAAGATGCGGTCCTGTACTTTTTCAAGTCGGGAAGTATGGTTGACAGCTGTGGCTTGGACGAGAACGAGACATTGCCTGCAAAAGGAGTGTATTATCAAAATGTAAATGATGGCGATATTGTGCCGGAGCACGATAAAGTTGTTTTGTATTTTAGTAGTGAGAAAATAACGTTTGGAGAGAATACCAATACATCTGTTATTGAAGCTGCTGTTGGAAATACAGACACTCAATCTAAACCAGGTGATGATGGGAATACGCATACATATACTATTATTCCTATTACATTTACAAATAAATCCAATTACCTTGTTGAATACATGAGATACCAGGTTTTGGTTGCTGATGCGAATGGGAAGTATTCTGTTAATACTTCATATCTTTCAGAAATACCTTCAGGAGGCAGTATAACATCAAACACATTTTTCTTTGAAAGCTATTCAAAAGACGATGTGAAATCTGTCAATATTACAAGAGTTGACGTGTTCGATGATACCAAGATAAAGGATGGAGAGCAGCTGCAGATATACGATAAGGACGGTAATAGCTTGGGGAATATCCTCGAAATCACCGGACATGAAAAATGCTCTAATCCTGAATCGATAGTTAGTAATTTTCACGCATATATGAAAAACAACGTTGGGATCAAAAAAAAGATCGGGATGAAAGAGGCAACATTGTATCTGTATAAAGATTCCGGGTTGGTCGCCATAAGGGATATGACGATGGCTGTCTGGGATGAAGTGTTGGCTGAAACCAATAAGGATTTCATATTATCAGCATCTGAATACCGTGGAGAATATAATAAGTTTAAAATTGTCATTAAAGGTGCATATATAGAAACTATAAGTGAAAGCATACCGGAAGATATTGATAATATTACTGTGAGTGCACCACAGCCTGTTACTCAAAACAGCAATAAATACAGCGTGGATATTACAAATCCTACTGACAAGGAGGTGTCTGTTACTCTTCAGATAGTAGTGAAAAATATTCAACTACAAAAGGACAGGACTACAGAAGTGTGCTATAAAACAATACCTGCAAATTCGACGGCTTCTGTTCAGTTTGATGCTTTCGATGATGAGAGACCTGACTGGTTTAGTGACAGTGGTGTCCGTGTTAATATAATATGTGTATCTGTAAAATAACCGTAGATCAGGACAAAAACCTCTTTACAAACAGCTTGATTAGTGGTAAAATTATTCTGTTATTTTTCGCTCTTAAGAAAACGCATTATAAGTGCTTTCTTAAGAAATAGCTGTGTGATGTATCGGGGATGCAATGATTACAGGAGGTATGTTGACAATGGTGGATATGAGAAGAGAGAGGCGTTGGCCGGCAAGCCTGCAGCTGGAGATTTCTTCACTTTTTAAACAGGACAATGAAAAGATCGAGAACGTGGATGCACCTATAGAGATAGTGGATGTCTCACATGCGGGAATAGGATTTCGCACAGAGAGTGTGCTGCCTGTGGGCTACTACTTCAATGCCCGTCTGGTATTCGGGGAGAAGGATGCGCTCAACTGCGTGGTACGCATACTTCGTCAGCAAAACGACGGAGACGGGTATCTGTACGGTTGTGAGATAGTCGGAGCTGCTTCCATCATGGATTATGTAGTCAATGATTATGCAGCCACCATAAGTGACTGATGAAAAATATGGAAAAACGATACATTCAGCGTTTCCTTAAACAAAATGACTGAAAATAAGATGATCGAGCAAGATGTCTGCGACAGGCACCTTGCTCTTGCATTATAGAATGTCATGAAGATCGTAGTAATAATGAGGGGAAATTCAGGTGACACAAGCCCGCAACGGAGGTAAATATGTCCAAGTTTAGCGTAAGAAAGCCGTACACCGTGCTTGTCGGAGTGGTTCTGATACTCGTGCTCGGGTATCTGTCATTTACAAATATGAGCACGGATTTTTTGCCCAGCATGGAGCTGCCGTATACGGTGGTCATGACCATGTATCCGGGAGCGAGCCCTGAGGAGGTGGAGACTGCGGTCTCATCTCCGGTGGAGTCTGCCATGGCGCGCATAAGCAATGTCAAGAAGATACAGTCCATATCGAATGCTAACGCGTCTATCGTCATCATGGAGTTTGAGGATGGCACGGATATGAACGCGACGACCATAGACATGAGGGAGTCGCTGGATACCATAAGCTCTTATTGGGACGAGAGTATCGGAAGTCCTACCATCATGAAGATAAATCCCGACATGATGCCTATCATGGTTGCTGCGATCAATTTCAATGGCATGTCGGATGTGGAGGTCTCAAAAAAGGCAAACGATGATATCATTCCGGAGATAGAGAGTGTGGGCGGAGTGGCATCAGTACAGTCGATGGGACAGATCACCGAGAAGATAGATATACTGCTCCAGTCGGACAAGATCGACGCCATGAACAAAAAGGTTTTGGAGGCACTGGAGAAGCAGTTTGAGAAGGCTGAGAAAAAGATCAACAAGGGACAGGACAAGATAGATAAGGGCAAGACGACCCTTGATGAAAAGAAGCAGGAAGCCGCTGACCGGATGGCAAAGGGTGGTTCCAAGCTGAATCAGGCAAGTGAGCAGATCAACGACGGCTTGAAGGAGATAGATTCCCAGATCGCCAAGATAAAGGAGCAGCAGGCAACTCTGCTTGAATCCGAGAAGGAGGCGAAAAAGGGAGCGACACTTCTAAAGACCCAGAAGAAAAATATCCAGGCGACCATCAAAAATTTAAAGACCATCAAGTCAGCCCTGACACAGGCAAAGGAAGGGCTTACAAATCTGGATACGCAGATAGCGGCATTGCAGGCTCAGATCGCAAGCTCGGACGGTGATACCTCGGCGCTTGAGACTCAGCTTGAAGCACTCGAGACTATGAGACAGCGCATAGTTGATGAGATGGCAAAGTACGGCATAACAGAGGATGACCTTGATGAAAAGCTCAAGGAGACTACTGACGGGCTTGCACAGGCTGAGGCAGGGCTTGAGGAGATAGAGAAGCAGGAGAAGAATCTCAAAAAGGGCAATAAACAGATCAAGGCAGCTAAAAAGAAGATAGCGTCGGGATTAAAGACGCTCAACGCCATGCGAAGCAAGCTTGCATCGGGCAAGATAACGACAGATAAGGCAAAGCAGGAGCTCAGCAAGCAGCAGATACTCGCGGGTATAGAGATGAGTGTTGCGCAGGCGGGGCTCAACAGCGGCGCATCTGAGATAGAAAAGGCGAAGACGGAGTTTAAGAATACCAAAAAGACGACCAAAGAAAACATGGATCTTGACAAGCTCCTTACCAAGGAGATGCTCGAGAACATACTGAAGGCAGAGAACTTCGAGATGCCGGCAGGCTATGTGACGGAGGATGATGCCACGTACATGGTCAAGGTCGGAGAGAAGATAAGCTCGGAAGAGGATATCAGAGATCTGGTTTTGCTCGATTTTGACATAGATGATCTGGAGCCTATCAAACTTTCGGATGTTGCCGATGTCACCGTGACCAACGATTCTGAGGATGTCTACACCGTAGTGAACGGAGAGCCCGCGGTCGCAGTAGTGCTGCAGAAGCAGTCAGGCTACTCCACCGGTGATGTGACGGATGCGGTGCTTAAAAGATTTGAAGTTTTGAAGAAGGAGTATTCGGGACTTGAGATCACTGTTATGATGAACCAGGGTATATATATAGATCTGGTCGTTGATTCGGTGGCACAAAACCTCGGGCTCGGCGGTCTGCTTGCCATAGTGATACTTCTGCTGTTTTTGTGGGATCTAAGACCTACATTTATAGTTGCCTGCTCGATTCCTCTGAGCCTGGTTGCGGCTATCGTGTGCATGTATTTTTCGGGAGTCACACTCAACATAATCTCGCTGTCGGGACTTGCGCTCGGAGTCGGTATGCTGGTCGACAACTCGGTTGTCGTCATAGAGAACATATACCGAATGCGGCAGGCGGGGCTCAATATACGAAGTGCCGCGATACTCGGGGCAAAGCAGGTCATAGGCGCCATAGTCGCGTCGACACTCACTACGGTCTGCGTTTTCGCGCCGATCATTTTTACCGAAGGAATAACAAAGCAGCTTTTCATGGATCTTGGACTGACTCTGGCGTATACACTTATGGCGAGTCTTATCATAGCCATGACGTTGGTTCCCGCGATGTCCGCCGGTATGCTTAGGAAAAGCAGGGACAAGGAGTCAAGGGTCATCACTGCCATACAAAACGGCTATGCGAGAATACTAAGACCCATGCTTAAGCTTAAGATTCTCGTCATACTGGCATCCTTCGGACTGCTCGCGCTGTTTATATGGCTGGCGATACAAAACGGAACGACCATGATGCCTGAGATGGATTCACCCCAGATGACGGTGACCATGACCACTGAGGACGACAAGGATCTGGCTGAAACGAGAGATATTTCCAATAAGGCGATCAAGGGGATGCTCGAGATCCCGGATATGGACAAGGTCGGAGCCTTCGCCGGAGGATCGAGCTATATGTCGATGATGTCGTCGGCGGGAGGATCATCCGCGAACTCGGTCAGCATGTATGTGCTTTTGAAGGAAGAGCGCACCATGACCAACGATGAGGTCAAGGCGGCCATAGAAGATAAAGTAAAGGATCTTGATGCCGAGTTTAAGATAAATTCCTCCGCTATGGATATGTCGGCGCTGACAGGAGAAGGAGTCCGTATCGATATAAAGGGACGCGATATAGATAAGCTGCGTACCATTTCCGAGGATCTGATGGATAAGCTTGGCAAGGTAAGCGGTCTTAAGGAGATAACAAACGGACTTGAGGACTCAGGCGAGGAGTTCAGGATAAGAGTTGACAAGGCAAAGGCAATGAGATATACGCTCACTGTGGCGCAGGTATTTGCGCAGATACGCACACGTGTTGCCGAGGCTTCGTCGAGTACGAGCATATCCACGGATACCAGGGATTATGACGTATTTATCAGATCATCTAAGGACGAGGATCTGACAAGAGAGCTGCTTCAGAGCCTTAAGCTTGATTATACCGATACACAGACACAGAAGAAAAAGACGGTCAAGCTGTCCAAGGTCGCATCCTTTAAGACCGTGCCTTCGCCTACGGCCATCAGACACATGGATCAGTCGAGAACGGTCAGTGTCAGAGCCAATATCGAGGATGGTCTGATCGTTGACAATGTGGCAGCGGAGGTCAACAAGATCGTCGATGCTTACGATGCGCCGGACGGGTACACACTTACGCTGAACGGTGAGAACGAGGCGACGATGGAGGCGATGGAGCAGGTGCTTTTGATGCTGCTGCTCGCAGTCCTCTTGATGTATCTTATCATGGTGGCACAGTTCCAGGGACTGCTCTCGCCGTTTATCATACTGTTTACGATTCCTTTGGCGTTTACCGGAGGCTTCATAGGACTGTGGATATCGGGCTCGCAGGTGAGCGTCATTGCGATGATAGGATTTGTCATGCTTTCCGGTATCATAGTTAATAACGGTATAGTGCTTGTGGATTATACCAATCAGCTCAGAACCATTGGAAACGGTATGGAGAAGAGAGAAGCCATCATCGAGGCAGGCCGCACGAGACTTCGTCCGATACTTATGACGGCTATCACGACCATACTGGGACTCATACCGATGGTTGTCGGCAATCAGATGGGATCTGATATGTCAAGACCTATGGCGATAGTTGTCATAGGCGGTCTTGTATACGGAACACTTCTCACATTGTTTGTCGTTCCGTGTATGTATGATCTTCTCGGAAGGAGAAAAATGCGCTCGCAGGCTGAAATAGAAGCTTTGGAGATGCAGATATCCGATGCCGAGCTAAAGAAGATAGAAATGGGAGGATACCTTGATGTCGATGGAGAAGGAGCGCCGGGAGACTCTGGAGAGCCCGATGGAACAGGAGAGTCAGGAGATTCAGACGGATCAGGAGAGCAGGGAGAATCTTGAAAAGGAACAGGATGAGAAGCGGCTCGCTGACAGTGCGCGTATGAGCGGTAACGGGAAATCAGTCCCCGGTTATATAAGGAAATACAGAAGAGTAAACATCATATGGCTTATAGTCTGGATAGCAGTCGGTGTCGGGATATTTACGACAGGCTGGTTTATCTGGCACACCAGAGCCAATATCCTTACTGTTTTGGCGGTGCTCATGGTACTGCCGAGCGCAAAGAGGATAGTGGCGCTAGTAGCACTGGGGCGCAAAAGCTCAGTTGAAGCGGACAGATGTCATGCTGTGGAGACTACTGTAGAACCGTATATCTACGCAGGAGAGCTCGATATACACGAGCTGTCTGAGGACGAGCCTGCCGGGATAGAGGAAAACGTGATCTTCACCGATTATGTGTTTACATCGACTGAGAAGGTCATGATGCTTGATTTTATGGTGGTCACAAAAGGGACGATTTTTATACTACCTGCGTCGAATACACGTGATACCGAGTATGTTCAAAGGTATCTGACCAAGGGGATCAGGGATCGGAGCAAGGCTTTTGACATACACATAGTCTGGGATGACAAAAAGCTGATAAAGGGACTTGCCGGTCTGAACGAGTCGCCTGCTCCGGCGTCAGACAGGCGCGAGGTACTGGCATACCTAAAGAGTCTTGCTTTATAGGCGTTTAACAGGTAGTGTTTTATAGGCGAGATAAGTCAATGCGAGTGAGGAACAAATGCGGGAAATACATATCGAACACAGTGATGAGGGTCAGCGGCTTGACAAGTTCCTTCACAGATATATGAAGGAAGCGACGAACGGATTTATCTACAAGATGCTCCGCAAGAAAAATATCAAGCTGAACAGGATGAAGGCTTCGGGTGGCGAGCTGCTCAAAGAGGGTGATGTGATCACCCTTTTTCTTTCCGATGAAACGATATCAAAGTTTGGCGGTGATCAGGAAAGGTCGGCAGATAGAGACATAGATACAGGCATAAGACCGCTGCAGCCCGATGAGATAGTCTACGAGGATGAGGACATACTCATCATCGATAAGCCTGCGGGCGAGCTCTCACAGAGAGCAAAGCTTGAGGATGTGAGCATCAATGAGAGGATGCTTAAGTATCTTTTGGATAAGGGCGCATGGGATCTCGGCGATCTGTTTACACCGGGCATATGCAACAGGCTTGACAGAAACACATCGGGGCTCATACTTGCAGGAAAGACGCTGCACGGCTCAAAGCTTCTCTCGGAGCTTATCAGGGAGAGGAGGATACGCAAGTTTTATATAGCGCTCGTGGAGGGCAGGCTTGACTCCAAGGAGCTGGGATCAGCCGACCAGACAATCCGTGAAGGGGATGACGGGTGGATATATATAGACGGTTATCTGTCAAAGGATGAGAAGAAAAACAAGGTAACGATATATTCCGAGGACGGGGAGAACAGATCAAGGATACTGACAGGCTACCGCGTGATGGATAAGAGATACCCCGGAGATGAGGAGCTGACTTATCTGGAGGTCGAGCTTATCACCGGGAAAACACATCAGATAAGGGCACATCTCGCATCTGTGGCGCATCCTCTGGCAGGGGATAAAAAATACGGAAGCCATATGAATAGGCCTTATATGCTGAGAGCGTATCGGGTCATTTTTCCGGATGATGAGAGGCTCGCCGATGCCCTTAGAGGAAGAGAGCTGCGGGTAGGGGAGCTGTGAGAGATAATATCCCTATTTGTCAATAGAAACATATAGATCGGAACAAAAATAATAAAGCAGGACACGGGAGTCGAACCCGCCTCCTCAGCTTGGGAAGCTGATATACTACCGATGTACTAGTCCTGCATCGTAGACACTGATCGGATCAGCGCTTTGTCAACTATCATATTTTAACCCACTTATCCTCTTTTGTCAAGGTAAACAAATCATCTTGAATTCAGATCCGCCTGCAGCGGTTCAAGAAAATGAACAAAGGTCCCCGAATATCCCGAGATACGATAGGCAGGATCCAGCTCATCAAGCTTAAAATGCTTCACGCCTCCGTTCTCCATCCTCTCCCAGAACTCCTGCAGCTTTTTGAAGGTCAGGTAGTATATGATATCACTTTCCTTAAAGTAGATGATCAAAAATGACACGCCGTCCTGTGCCTCAAAATCCTTCATGAATCTGTACTGATGCTCGTGCACGTTGGCAAGCGGAAACGTATCCTTGTTACACTCCTTGGCATCAAAGCAGACCGGCACTCCCTGTACAACGCCTATGTAATCAACCGTACTCTTTTGCTCAAAATAAGCAAGAGTAATATGCCTGGTCTCCTTGTCGATCTTGATCGGAGTGATGGGTGTGGGCACCTTCTGGATAAGCGCAAGGTTCTTTTGATGATACATCTCGATCGTCATATTGATGAGCTCTTCTAAAAATGAACCTCTCAGCCCCCTAGAGTTCCATGTTCCCATGCTTATGCCACCACTGACTTCCTTATCACACCTGCCTTCGCCACATTGACCAGCTTTTCAAGTATGGTAAGAGCAAAATCTAGCGATGTTCCAAGTCCTCTGCTTGTGATGATGTTGCCGTCCACACACACGGGATCGTATACCACCTTGGCACCCGTCAGACTCTCCTCGAGTCCCGGATAGCAGCAGGCGTTTTTCCCTTCAAGTATACCGTACTGACCGAAAACAGTGGGTGCTGCGCATATGGCACATACCCATTTTTTGACTCCGTTCATTGCCATCACAGCCAGCTTGACATCCGGCGACTGTCCGAGATTTGTCGTGCCGGGCTGTCCTCCCGGCAGGATGATGGCATCATATTCCATTATATTCTCATGCTTTAGCATCGAATCTGTTTTTATGATTATATCCTGAGAGCTTGTGACCTCCAGGCTGTCATAGATGGAAGCCATCGTCACATCCACTCCTCCGCGGCGCAAAATATCGACCGTCATCAGCGCCTCAACCGTCTCAAATCCGTCTGCAAACAACATCAATGCCTTACTCATATCCAACAATCCTTTCTGAATTTCAAAACAAAGCTCACGACATCATCGTGAATCAATGTTTTCACCTAAAAAGCACCCCAAAACGCAATTTTAATTATAAGCTATATGATCTTGATTGTCAATATTAGCATTACTGCTGGTCAAATCTCAGTCAGGCATTGAATGCAACCTCAAAAAAAGATAACCGCCGGGTCATCCAAACCCAGAGCGGTCATCTTCTATAGTTAATCACATATTTGCGTCACATCACACTTTAAAGAATTCCATCTCAGTGCTCAGTTCATCTGCTATCTTTTTCAGTGACTCTGCGGTATTTGTCACACTGCCGATCGTAGCAGTGAACTCATCCATGGAAGCGCTTGTCTGCTCGGAAGCGGCTGCGTTTTGCTCGGATATGGACGAAAGAGCACCCATAGCATCTACTATGACTACCTTTGATTCATCACATACATCTGCTGCAGAGAGGATCGTGTCCACACCCTCTGACATTCCGC
>DMLD01000064.1 GCA_003453515.1 Lachnospiraceae bacterium | reverse complement strand
AGACCGCGGCAGGCGCGACGGATATCTTTATCCATGTTTGTGAGAGGTATTTTTCCAATACCCCGGAGGTTGCAATAACCGACAGGCTCTGTGAGGCGGTGATGAAGACCATCATATACGAAACGCCGAGGACCTTAAGAGATCCTGACAACTATGAGGCAAGAGCAAATATCATGTGGGCGGGTATGGTTGCCCACAACAATATCTGCGGTGTTGGAAGAGAGCAGGATTGGGGCTCACATCACATCGAGCACGAGCTGTCAGCCATGTATGATGTGACACACGGTGCAGGTCTCGCTGTCATAGCGCCTGCGTGGATGAAGTTTGTGATAGAGAAGCACCCCGAGAAGTTTGTTCCGTTTGCGACGGAGGTCTGGGGGATACCGCTTGACACCATCAATCCAAAGGAAACCGCGTTGAGAGGGATCGAGCATTTCGAGTCGTTTTTGAAGCAGATCGGTATGCCGTCCAAGTTTTCCGAGATCGGAGCGAAAAAAGAGGATATCGGTACGATGGTCGATAAGCTCTTTGCCAAGAAGGAGACGGAGGGCAACTATGTGAGGCTTTCGCCGGCTGATGTTACTGCAATATATGAGAGTGTGGCGGATCAGTGATTTCGGAGCCGAGCGCATATAAGCCGTGCAGCGCAATCGGAGTCGTCGCATATAAGCCGTGCAGCGCAATCGGAGTCGTCGCATATAAGCCGTGCAGCGCAATCGGAGCTTTTCTCACGACTCGCTCCTGTCGGAGTCTCGCTGTGAGAAAACTCCTGCCGCTGCACTTGTTGTTGTGTGGGCTCCGATATACTGATCGGCATATATAATTGCCGACCGCATATAAGCCGTGCAGTGCAATCGGAGCTGCACACATCATATGGTGGGGTGAGAAAGCGAGCTCCCACTATATTTTGTTGGGAGAATCCGCCTAAATAAGTTGAAAACGGATATCTTCGACATAAGTAGAAGCCATAGAATACGCATATCTTGATATTTTTCTAAAAAAAATACAATATCTTGTGTCATTATCTTGACATGCGACCCATTCGGTGCTATAATGTGTTTCAGTTGGCTCCCGAGGGAATCGAATCAGAATTCAGACATCGAGCAGCGGTTCACGGGAGTGATTGGGGGTCGGGATACTCTGGTAGAATCCCGAAAATACGTGAAAAAGCAACGTAATAACTGGAATTGCCTTGAGGAGGGTGGTTCCGCAACAATTCACACGAAAGTTGTCGAAAGGAGTTGTTTCAAAGTGAAGGTTATCAAGAGAGACGGTAGGACCGTCGAGTACGATCGCAACAAAATATTGGTTGCCATCCGCAAGGCAAATGCTGAGGTAGACCAGTTTGAAAAGGTGTCTGATGATGCGATCGATGGTATCATCGCAGGGATTGAGGGGATGAAGCGCGATCAGATGCAGGTCGAGGACATTCAGGATGTCATCGAGCAGAAGCTGATGGCAGCAGGAAAGTTTGAGCTTGCGAAGAAGTATATCATTTACAGATATACCAGAGAGCTCGTGCGTAAAGCGAATACGACCGATGATTCCATCATGAGTCTTATTCAGAACTCAAACAAGGATGTTATGGAGGAGAACTCCAACAAGAACGCATATGTGGCAAGCACACAGAGAGATCTTATCGCAGGTGAGGTCTCCAAGGATCTTACCAAGAGAGTGCTTTTGCCTGAGAAGATAACCAAGGCACACGAGGAGGGAGCGATCCATTTTCACGATATGGATTACTTTATCCAGCCCATATTCAACTGCTGTCTTATCAATATAGGTGATATACTCGACAACGGCACCGTTATGAACGGAAAGCTCATCGAGAGCCCGAAGAGCTTTCAGGTCGCCTGCACCGTGACGACTCAGGTCATCGCTGCGGTTGCCAGCTCGCAGTACGGTGGACAGTCCGTGGATACGGTCCATCTTGGAAAGTATCTGCGCAAGTCCGCAAATAAGTTCCGTGCACGCTACATGGAGAAGTTCGGGGATGTTGTGGACGGAGAGACCATCGAGCAGATGGTGAAGGAAAGAGTGCGTGATGAGCTTCGTTCCGGAGTACAGACCATCCAGTATCAGATCAATACATTGATGACCACCAACGGTCAGTCACCGTTCGTAACACTTTTCATGTATTTGAGACCGGATGATGAGTATATCGAAGAGAACGCTATGATAATCGAGGAGATACTCCGTCAGCGTCTTGAGGGTATCAAAAATAAAAAGGGTGTGTATGTGACACCCGCATTCCCGAAGCTTGTGTATGTGCTTGATGAGCACAACAATCTCTCGGGCGGTGAGTATGATTACATCACCAAGCTTGCAGTACAGTGCTCGGCAAAGCGTATGTATCCCGATTACATCTCGGCAAAGAAGATGCGTGAGATCGAGGACGGCAACGTATTCGCACCGATGGGCTGCAGATCATTTTTATCACCCTGGAAAAATGAAAAGGGCGAGTATCAGTTTGAGGGCAGGTTCAATCAGGGAGTCGTATCTCTCAACCTTCCGCAGATCGGTATTCTTGCCAAGGGCAATATGGAGTACTTCTGGCAGCTTCTCGAGGAGAGACTTTCACTCTGCTTTGAGGCACTGATGTGCCGTCACAGAGCTCTGGAGAAGGTCACCTCGGATGTGTCACCGATCCACTGGCAGTACGGAGCGATCGCAAGGCTTCAGCCGGGTGAGTCGATAGATCCGCTGCTCCACGGCGGCTACTCAACCATATCGCTCGGATATATCGGGCTTTATGAGGTAACGAAGCTTATGACCGGCGAGTCGCAGACAGAGCCCAAGGGTGAGGAATTTGCCAAGAAGCTCATGAACCGTTTGCGTGCAGCTACGGACACATGGAAGGCGGAGACCAACATAGGCTTTGCACTCTACGGAACACCGGCAGAGAGCCTTTGCTACAGATTTGCGGAGATCGACAGGAAGCGCTTCGGAGATATCGAGGACATAACCGATAAGGGCTATTACACCAACTCATATCATGTGGATGTGCGTGAGAAGATAGATGCCTTTGATAAGTTTAAGTTTGAGTCGCAGTTCCAGAAGATATCACAGGGCGGATGCATCTCTTATGTGGAGATCCCGAATATGTTGAACAACATCCCCGCTCTCGAGGAGCTTGTCAAGTATATCTACGACAACATCATGTATGCGGAGTTCAATACGAAGTCGGATTACTGCCACGTATGCGAGTATGACGGTGAGATCATTGTCAACGAGGACAACGAATGGGAGTGCCCGAACTGCGGAAACAAGGATCACGAGAAGATGAATGTCACCAGAAGGACATGCGGATACCTCGGAGAGAATTTCTGGAATGTCGGTAAGACGAAGGAGATAGGAGCGAGGGTACTGCACATCTGATACGCACGGGGCGTATTTTTGATGAGAGATCAAACGATAAAGCGGGTAGCTGCGGCTACTCGCTTTACTTGACTGTTGAAGAGTCATATAAAAAAGTACAAAGCAAAGGAAAGAAGATGAAAATATGAATTACGCTGATATTAAACAATATGATATAGCGAACGGTGTGGGAGTCAGGGTCTCGCTTTTTGTAAGTGGCTGCACGCACGCCTGTGAGGGCTGTTTCAATAAGGAAGCATGGGACTTTAATTACGGGAAGCCTTTTACCGAAAAGGAGATAGACGATATCATAGAATACATGAAGCCCTCTTATGTGGCAGGCTTGTCCTTACTTGGCGGAGAGCCGATGGAGCCGTCCAACCAGGAGGGGATACTTCCGCTGCTGAGGCGTGTTCACGAGACCTATCCCGAGAAAAATATCTGGATGTATACCGGGTATCTGTTTGATAAGGATATCCTCGACAGAATGTGCAAGGAGAGCGAGGTGTCAAAGGAGATCATATCCTACATAGACATACTTGTTGACGGCGAATTTATCCTTGCCCGGAAAAATCTCAAGATAAATTTTAGAGGCTCGGATAACCAAAGGATCATCGATGTGAAGAAGTCGCTTCGTGCCGGTGAGATCATACACTGGGAGGGCGAGAAGTGTTAGGGAAACGTTGAGATACATGCCTTTCCTTATCTTTTTTCTTGCTAAAGAGGGTAAGTTGTGCTATAATGTTTACCACTCATAACTAAAGGAAAGGTGGGGACTATGGAAACAGTAAAGATATGGTTCAAAAAGCTAAATGAAAAGGCAACGGCGCCTAAATACGGCACTCCTTTTTCTGCCGGAGCGGATCTGTATGCGTGCTTGGACAGCGCGGTTGTCATAGAGCCTGGCGAGACACAGTTTATTTCGACCGGACTTGCTATGGAGATACCGGAGGGCTGTGTCGGACTGATATATGCCAGAAGCGGCCTTGCCTGCAAAAAAGGTCTCGCGCCTGCGAACAAGGTAGGAGTTATCGACAGTGATTACAGGGGTGAGATCATAGTGGCGCTGCACAATCACTCAAAGCAGGAGCTGTTGGTAAGAAGCGGAGACAGGATCGCACAGATGGTTATCACGCCGTATTATTACGGTGATTTTGATGAGGCTGCAGAGCTTGAGGAGTCGGTGAGAAGCGATGGCGGATTTGGCTCTACCGGCTGGTAAGGAGGTTATAACATGGGAATGACAATGACGCAGAAGATCCTTGCTGCACATGCGGGACTGGAAAGCGTGGAAGCCGGACAGCTTATCATGGCTGATCTTGATCTGGTACTGGCAAATGACATAACAGGACCGGTTGCCATACATGAGGTGGAAAAGCTCAACAAGAAAACAGTATTTGACAAGGACAAGGTCGCACTCGTGCCGGATCATTTTGCCCCTAACAAGGATATAAAGTCGGCGGAGCACTGCAAATGTGTGAGAGAGTACGCCAAGGAGCACGATATCACCAACTATTTTGAGGTCGGGGAGATGGGGATAGAGCATGCGCTCCTGCCGGAAAAGGGACTGATAGTTGCAGGCGAGACCTGTATAGGAGCCGATTCACATACCTGTACCTACGGAGCGCTGGGAGCGTTCTCCACGGGAGTCGGAAGCACGGACATGGGCTGCGGTATGATAACCGGACAGGCATGGTTCAAGGTGCCCTCCGCCATCAGAGTGGAGCTTACCGGAAAGCTTAAGCCCTATGTGAGCGGCAAGGATGTGATACTTCACCTGATAGGGATGATAGGAGTGGACGGAGCTCTCTACAGATCGCTCGAGTTTTGCGGAGAAGGAGTGGGCGAGCTCTCCATGGATGACAGATTTACCATAGCCAACATGGCGATAGAGGCAGGTGCCAAAAACGGTATATTCCCGGTGGATGACAAGACCATAGCTTATATGGAGGAGCATTCGACGAAGAAGTATACCGTGTATGAGCCCGATGAGGATGCCGTATACGACGAGACTATCACTATCGATCTTTCCGAACTGGAGCCGACGGTAGCCTTTCCGCATCTTCCGGAGAATACCAAGACCGTAAAGGAAGCGGGGGATGTCGCCATAGATCAGGTCGTGATAGGGTCGTGTACCAACGGACGCATATCCGATATGCGTGAGGCTGCCGGCATACTCAAGGGAAGGCACGTGAAAAAAGGTATCCGCTGCATAGTCATTCCTGCAACCCAGGATGTGTATATGCAGTGCCTGGATGAGGGGCTTATCAAGACATTCATAGAGGCGGGAGCCATCGTGAGCACGCCTACCTGCGGACCCTGTCTTGGCGGATACATGGGTATACTTGCCGCGGGCGAAAGAGCGGTCTCCACTACCAACAGGAATTTTGTCGGTCGTATGGGACACGTGGATTCCGAGGTTTATCTGGCAAGCCCCGCCGTTGCGGCAGCGAGTGCCGTGACCGGAAGGATAAGTGAGCCGGGGGAGCTCTGAGACTGACTTGAAAACGATGATAAATATGGAAAGGAATAGTGCTATGAAAGCTTCCGGATCAGTTTTTAAATACGGAGACAATGTCGATACAGATGTGATCATTCCCGCGAGATACCTAAATTCTTCGGATCCCGCCGAGCTGGCAACACATTGCATGGAGGACATTGACAAGGATTTTGTGAAAAATGTAAACAAGGGTGATATCATAGTTGCCACAAAGAATTTCGGCTGCGGTTCATCCAGAGAGCACGCGCCCATTGCCATCAAGGCAGCGGGGGTAAGCTGCGTGATCGCGGAGACATTTGCAAGGATATTTTACAGAAATGCGATCAATATAGGGCTTCCCATCATAGAGTGCAGGGAGGCTTCGCTTGGGATAGACGCCGGAGACAAGGTCGAGATAGATTTTGACAGCGGGATCATCACCAATTTGACCAAAAACGAGACCTACAAGGGACAGGCGTTTCCTGAATTTATGCAAAAGATCATAAGCTCAGAGGGACTTATCAACTATATAAACGAGAATCTCTGAGTCGGGGGATATGATGACTAAGGACACGGGAAAGAGAAAAAAAGAGAATATCCTGCCGATCATATTGGGGATGCTGTTTATCGCGTCTATCGTAGTGGCGGTGCTGTTTCTCTCGAAGCAGACGAAGGAGAAGGAAGCTCAGGTACCCTCGCCCACGCCTGCCGCTGTGGCTGTAGATGACGGCAAGCTCTTAGATTACGAAAAGGAAGGGATCGTGACCCTTGCTGATTACAAGAGCTTCAAGGAGACCGGGGATCCCGCCGATACGGACGACTGGGAACAGATGGTGTGGGATGACTACCTTGCAGAGTGTAAGGTGACAGCCTATCCCGATGAGCTTTTGAGCGGAGCTGTCGATGAGACAAGGATGCAGTATGAAAGCTTTGCCGCGGTCAATGAAATGACCTATGAGGACCTTCTTGAAAGCTACGGTATGGACGAGAACACGGTAAATGAGGTGGCAAAGGATACCGTCAAGTCGCGTCTTGTGGCAAAGACGATAGCGTACAGGGAGGGCTTTTCTCCAAGTGATGACGACAAGGTCACATATCTGATGAAGGTCATGGACTACGATGAAGGGGACAAAGACAGTCTTGAAAATCTGTTAAAGGATTATTCCGAGAACTATGGGAGCCGACCCATGGACGACGTCTATGTGGAGATGGCAAAGGAGCTGCTTCTGAAAAATAATCCCGGGAAGTAGTATGCAGATATATCAGTAGATACGGAGGCGCATATGCCGGACAATGAGAAGCTTTTGGAGCAGTTAAACTTCGAGAGCAGAGAAGCATATGATCGTGCAAAAAAAGAGGCCGAATTCATCCGTAAGGCAGAGGAAACGATGGATCTTACGGACGGGAAGACGGCCTTAAAGTTGTATAATAAGATAGTTAAGGAAAAGATATTTTCATCCGTTGTGGGCTATGAGTTTTTGTTCAGGCTCAAGGGAGTTATAGCCGAGACGGGTGTTGCCGATCCGGATACGCTCTCGCCCGTGCCGGTAAGGGAGATCATAAAGACAGAGAACGACACACTTATGGATCATTCGATCGAAGTGGAAAAATATAAGCTTTTGTACGAGGGTCAAAAGCTGATAAATACCAAGTTCAAGATCGCGCTTGTTATCTGTGTCATAGTTCTTTTCGGATTTGTTGCAGTCAATCTGAGTATGGAATATTCCGTGTTCACATATTTTACAAATTATAAAGCTACAATGGAAGAGGAACTGATCAATAAGTATGAAAAATGGGCAAAGGAGCTCCAACAGAGAGAGGACGCGCTCGATGAGGGCTCCGCGGACGATGAGGAGGATATTCCATGAGTGGCAATGCGATACTCGTCGTAGATGACGAGACAAGGATGAGAAAGCTTGTGCGAGATTTCCTTGTAAAAGAGGATTTCAAGGTGCTCGAGGCGGGAGACGGCGAGGAAGCGGTCGATATTTTTATGGAAAATAAGGATATAGTCCTTATCATACTTGACGTGATGATGCCAAAGATGGACGGCTGGGAGACCTGCAGAGAGATACGCAGGTACTCGAAGGTGCCTATAATAATGCTCACGGCAAGAGGCGCCGAGATGGATGAGCTTCGCGGGTT
>DMLD01000039.1:10319-13390 GCA_003453515.1 Lachnospiraceae bacterium | reverse complement strand
CTTCATTTTTAAGGTATTCAAGATAGATCGGCTCGTCCATAATATCCTCCCTTTTTCATATATCTTGTGATTTATACATGTATACTCCACAAAATATATCATTTTTCAGTATCAAAAGTATCATATATCAATGATTTATGAGCAGTAACAATTATATTATATCATAATTCTACGATAAATCAACAAAAATTTAAAAAAAAGAAACGCCGTTGCCGACGTTTCTCTGAAATCATATCTGTTTATCGCATCACTCCACGGATACGAAATAATAGTATATAGGCTGACCGCCCGACTGTATGTCAAACTCGAGATCAAGCCTCTCCAGTCCGATCTTGTTCGCGATCTTTGCCGCCTCGTCCTCGCTTGCCTCCTCACCGTAATAAAGAGTAACAAGCTCCGAATCTTCATCGAGCATATGTCTGACAAGATCCACTGTCGTATCCACAACATCGGTGCCCACAGCCTCTATCTTCTTGCCGCAGATACCCATGATGTCGCCCTTTTTGATCTCCTTGCCGTCTACGGATGTATCTCTGACCGCATATGTGACCTCGCCCTCCTTTATCTCCTCGAGCGCAAGGTTCATGTTCTCCTCGTTTTCCTCAGCCGATACGCCGTCTATGAAGCCAAGCATGGACGCAATACCCTGCGGTATATTTTTCGACTGGATGACGTGTACATCCTGATCCTTCGACATATCCTTTGCCTGGTTCGCCGCGAGAAGTATGTTTCCGTTGTTCGGAAGTATAAATATGTGATCGGCATCTATCCTTCCGATGGCGGTAAGGATATCCTCGGTGCTTGGGTTCATGGTCTGTCCGCCCTCGATGATCACATCGACGCCGAGATCCTTGAATATCTCACTTATACCATCACCGGCAGACACACTTATAAAGGCGTTCTCCTTGTGCGGGAGCTTCTCATATGCCGCCTCGCTCTCTTCCTTATTATCATTTGAGGTGCCGGATGTGCTCTTTGTATCGTCATCCGCCTTTAAATTGTCGATGCTTACGCCGACTATCTGACCGCACTCAACAGCCTTTTGCAGTACAAGCCCCGGATCATTTGTAAAAATATCAACGGCAACATCTGCGTCCTTCGCCGCGCAGCACTCGACCTCTCCTATGGATTCGAGATAATTCTTAAGCTCGCGCTCGGATTTTTTCGAAAAGCTTCCCTCCGGAAGTATCTTAAATACCGCGTGATAGGTGTAGCTTATCTTCGACTCCTCGGCTTCGTCGGACTCCTCATAATTTACTTCCTTGCCCAGAAGTACATCATAGGCTCCCTGTAAAAATATCAATAGCCCCTGTCCGCCGGAGTCGACCACGCCTGCCTCCTTAAGCACGGGAAGCATGTCCGGTGTCTGTTCAAGCACGTCCTCCATATGTATGAGAACGGCATTGACTATCTCTACAAGATTGTCGGTGACCTCCGACATCTCAAAGGCCTTCTTTGCACCGCCTCTTGCAACAGTAAGTATAGTTCCCTCCTTCGGCTTCATGACAGCCTTGTACGCCTGTCCCACAGCCCTCTCGAAGGCAGCCTGCAAGGTGAAAGCATCCACCTCGCTTTTGTCTCTTATTTCCTTTGTAAACCCCCTTAACAGCTGGGAAAGTATAACTCCCGAGTTTCCTCTGGCTCCCTTTAGCGAGCCTCCTGATATAGCCTTGCAAAGAGGCTTCATCTCCGGATCTTCCGGAAGCTCTCTTACCTCCTTGGCTGCTGACATGATGGTCATGGTCATGTTGGTACCGGTATCTCCGTCCGGCACAGGGAACACATTCAGTTCATTGACCAATTCCTTTTTCGCATCCAGCGCGGCAGCACCTGCCAGAAAACACTTTCGTATCATGGATGCATCTATAGTCTGGATCTGCATATCTTCCTCCCGTAGCATTTCGTATCATCATACGACCCCTGTCAGGGGTCTCAGGGTCAAATAATCAGTCGACCACCCTCACACCTTCCACACAAACGGTGATCCTGCCGATCTCCATGCCGGTAAACTCTTCAAGATTGTAGCGTACCGTATCTACAAGGTTCTCGGCAACTGCCAGTATACTGACTCCGAAAGCTACTATAATATGTAGCTCCACATGAAGCTTGCCATCAACCATTGACATATTGACACCATGACGAAGATTGTCTTTTTTTAGAAGCTTTACTATACCATCCTTCATATTGACGGAAGCCATACCAACTACTCCGAAGCAGCCTACCGCCGCCGAGCCTGCGTACTTTCCGAGTACGTCCTCATCGATGACTACCGTGCCCAAATTAGTCTCTAACTGACCCTTCATAAGCTGTTCCTCCATTTCATGCCCGGCAAACAGTCTGCCGGGGGCTAATCTCACAAGTATTTATATTTTACACTATATGTCAGAAAAATGCAAGTATGATGTACATATTCACGTTTTATACTCTAACATGTCCATCCGGATGCAAGCATCCGATTGACATGTTCTTCGTACAGGCTCACGCCTATCGCACAAAAAAGCGGATCCGTGTTTGAGGAATCCGCTTAATCATCTTATAAAATGCATAACAAAACCCAGCCTACGCTCTCTCTACTTTGCCTGAGCGAAGGCAGGATGTACATACATACATTTTCTTGGAACCGCCCTCTGTTTTAACACGGACAGATTTCAGATTGGACTTCCAGATCTTGTTGCTCCGTCTGTGTGAGTGGCTGACTGCGTTACCAAAATGAACGCTCTTTCCACATACCGCACACTTAGCCATGACTGCACCTCCTTACACTACTTCACATAGAACAAAACGATTGTATCAAAAACTGAAGAAAAATGCAAGCACTTTTTTTATTTTTCTATCTGTAATGCATCCGGATCCATCAAAAGATCCTCATATGCTTCCTTTCTCATGGGCTTGTAATAGTAATAGCCCTGTGCCATCTCGCACCCTATATCCATCAAAAAGGTCACCTGCTCGGGGAACTCCACGCCCTCGACCACAACCGGAAGCTCCAGTGACTCGGCAAGCGTGACTATGAGCTCCAGTATGCTCACGCCCTTAGTCACACTCGAATAATCCATGTCGAGAAATCTCAT
>DMLD01000039.1:0-10158 GCA_003453515.1 Lachnospiraceae bacterium | reverse complement strand
ATCTCGGCTCCTATGTCTCCCGTCTTCTCAACATACGCGCTCTCCGTGATCTCCAGCTCGAGACAGGATATCGGTATATCATATTTTTCTACGAGACCGATGAGATACTCCGCAACATCCATGGAGAACACGTCGGCTCTCGACACATTTACCGATATAGGCAGCAGAGGATACTCCATATCTATCAAAAATCTCTGGAATTTGCAGACCTGCTCCCACACTATGCGGTCAAGCCTGAATATAAATCCGTTGCGCTCCAGTATAGGCACATACCTGATCGGCGCAACCATCCTGTTGTCCCTTCTTATCCATCTGACCAGTGCCTCCGCACCGTATATCTTGCCGGTATTCATATTTACCTTGGGCTGGAGATAGAAGGTGAACTCATGATTCAGCAGTCCGAATTCCACATCCTGCAGCAGCTTGAACTCATCATCCTCCACATTCATCGAGGGATCGTACCATGCTAGAAGCCTTGAATACTCCTTTTTTACATAATCGGTAGCCCTGAGCGCGTTGTCAAAGGCATCCATGATGGTCATCGACTCATCAAGTATCCTATACACGCCAAACTTCGGAGCATAGCCTATCTCAAGGCTCTGGTTGAGCATATACTCTCTGGCATCCTCCTGCATTTTTGCAAAAAGCTCCTCATTGTCCGGAGCAAGATACAAAAAGTTGTCCGCGCCGGCATAGCCTGCCACTCCTCCATACTCCCTGACATAGTGCTTAAGCTTGTCTGCAAGGTATACTATATAGGCGTCTCCGGGCTTGCGTCCAAACACCTGATTAAACAATCTGAAGTGATTGATGTCTATCGCGACAGCACAAAAAGACAGGTGGTTCTTCTTTTCAAGATAGAGTTCCGCCTGTTTGTAAAATGAATTCTTGGTAAACATTCCGGTCACAGCGTCGGTCTCCGTGACGGCTCCCGCCTCCATCTCTATGGGGAGGATGCCGTCGTTGACCCCTGCCTGATACAGATAGCCTATCAGGCTCATCCCGCTGTCTTCGGGCAACGGGATGTCGCTGATTATCATGTTGTTATTATCCTTGAACTGCCACATCTCCGTCTGCAAACTCCTCTACTGCACTTTCATCGGACACATCATCGGCTGCGTCCTTTTCCTTTTTCTTTTTCTTCTTCTTGCCCTCACCGTCTCCCGATGAGAACTTATCAACGAAATCAGGCACCATGTCAAGTATCTTGGTCATACTGCTCTGGTTCTTGACATTGACAAGCTTTGAGCTGCCATCCTTTATCACGAGTACGGCACTCGGCTGGATCTTGCCTCCAAGGCCTCCGCCTCCGTTGTTCTTCTTGTCTCCGTCGTTTGCAAATGCACCCGCTGCCACTCCAAAGCTCACATCCACAAGCGGAAGTACGATGGTTCCGTCGTCGAACTTCACCGCATCCCCGATAACCGTCTTTGAAGAGATGAATGCATCCATCCCCTTAAAAAGAGACTCCATGGTTTCTCCGAAATTGTTCTCAGCCATTAATCTTTCCTCCTAGTATTTATCAATGATCTCCAAACATTGCCTTTTCCCGTTTGCGAACAGCCTTTTTCATCCTGCGGTATCTCTTCCACAGCTTGTGAACATCCTTGTCAAACCAGATGCGAAGAGCCATCCTCACAAAGTATACTGCTCTGATCCTCCCCCAAACCCCGGCATCAGCTATCAGACATTTGTCCTCAAAATTCGGCACGATCGAAACATCCTTCCTGTATGCGATCTTCATAAGAGATACACCGCCGAGTATCATACCCGTGGTACCGGGATCTCCCGTTCCGAATTCCAGATGTCCGCTGATCCCGTTGGGACCCACATATCTGATCAGTGCCACGATCTCCTTCATAAGTCTTTTGATGGTTTTTCTGGCAACTCGATCTTTCACGATATCCATTATACTAGATATTTTGAAAAAAATAAAGTCTATTTTCATAAAAGTATCTCTTATTTTCTTCTTTATGTCCTTAATTTTATCGGATATCGTCGTAAACAGACGTGTTATCGGGTTTTTATCAGCTTCCTCCTCGTGGTCGCCTTCCGTATACCCGCTTTCTTCCTCCAGCTCACTCTCCTCTGTATACTCGTCTCCATCCCCATGGTCTTCTTCCGCGTTCTCACTCTTCTCTGTGTACTCAGCTTCCGGGTACTCGCTTTCCTCTGTATACTCACTCTCCAGGCTCTCTGCCTCATATTGCCGGTCGTCCGGCTCGTCCTCCTTGCTCTCCCCGCCTATTCTTTTTATCGGGATGCCAAGTATCCTTATTACTGTTTCCTTGGCGTCTATATCCTTTCTCACGCTTATTGCATGCAAAAGCCAGAACACCCCGAAGCTGTATGCAAGCTTCTCATCCTCTTTATGTCCTGTCCTTAGCCCCACCCTGTATCTCACGGGTACAAAGAGCACAAGCAGCAGGATAAAAATAACAAGAGCCAATATAGCAAGCAGCGTGATCCCCAGCACTATTCCTATCCATTTCAATACAGATAAGACTATCATCTGCCTCCTCCATCGTATGAACCGTAATCATCATCCACACCGTATATGCTTCTCGGCATATAGTCCGGGTCTTCTTCATACCCCTTCATAAGAATATCCTCTATCGCCCCTACTGCCTCGTCGGCAGATGAATACAGACCTATCACATACAGATCCATCCTCTCATAGTGTCTGAATATCCACTGGCGCGTTCCCATCACCTCAAACAGATTGTCGGGATTTGTCGCCCTGATGATCACAAAGTATTCCTTCCACGGGATCTTCTTTCCGACAAAACGCTCCCACACCCTTTTTTTGCTGCCAAATATCCTGCTTTTCGGTTCAGCGCGATAGTACTCCTCGACCTTCTTTATATGGTGTTCGGGATTTTTATTAAATTTTTCACTGATCATAAGATCCCTGTACCAATAAAGCATTATCGTATCTCCATCACTTGGCGGCATCCTCCATCATCTCCAGAAGGATCGCCATCACTGCGCATCTCTCCGCCTTGTCCCTGCAATTAAACAGATTTGTCGATATGTATTCTCTCAAGCCCTCGCCGTCATTTACAAGCGGGACAAGATGCCTCAATATCCTAGACATGATAGCACGCCTTACGGGCTTTGCGGCATTTTTGAGCACCGGATCGAGCCCCGATATAAGGTCATTAAGCTTTTCGGTGAGCATCTCCTCACTCACCTGCCTTGATTCTACAAAAAGAGGATCTATCTCCGCGTAAAGGCTGCTGGAAAGCAGTCTGGCAACGGTAGCCATATCAAGGTATTCCTCTTCCTCCTCGGCATTCATATCAGGCGCATTGATACCCGACATTATCCTGTCGACCTTGACCGAGAGATCCTCAAGCCTTCCCTCGAGCGGCGCCATGAGCTCATTATTTATCTCACCTGATATATAGCTGTCAAGCGCCTTTCCCTCGTTCACGCCAAACAACCTGTCCGACGAGCTCAGCCATCTTCTCAGTATACAAAGCGTGAGCGCATCGTTTATCCCCTGTTGAAGTACCGTAAAAAAGTTCTTGATGACCTCAAACTCGGCATCAAACTGCATGAGCCTGCTTCTCAGGCTGTTGTAATCGTCCTCTGAAAGCTCCCTGTAATCGGTCTTATCAAGTATCTCCATCGTCTCCTCGAGACCCGGATACTCTCCCGCAAAAGTATCATAGACCGTTACAAGCCCCTCTGTTTTTATCATGTAGAGCAGCTCGTCAAGTGAAGTCTCATCGGAATCCCTGTAAAGCCCCATCGTCTTTTCAATATGCGAATACAACTTCTGCCTCGTCACCTGCAGGGGTATCTCCGAGAGTATGTCCTGAAACTTCGTCATCACAACATGCTTGTTGTCATCGGCTGTCAGATACGACATGACCCTGTTCAAAAACTCTTCATCGGGATAGGACTTAAGGAAGTCGTCTAGCTTTTCTTCGGACTGATATCTGGTATCGAGCCTGTCAAGGACATAATTGTATACCGCCTCCCTGTCCTCAAAGCCGATCAGATAGTCCATCCTCTTTTTATTCTCGACCCTTATCTCCTTAAGCGTTGTCGCTATCTCCTCGTATTTAGAGAGCTCATCGGATTCCTTGCCATCGAGCTCCATAAGCTCCCTTATAAGCTTTATCAGCCACTCGTAATAACCTCTCTCAGCCGTTCCGAGCACCTCGGCAGAGCAGATATATCCCTCCTCGGGCTCGTCGTTTAACATATAGTAAAGATTTCCGACAGTAAATACAAGATCGATCGACGCATAATCCCTGAGCGTCCTAAACGAATCACTTTTCATTATTTATCTCCTATCAAATATACAGCGCCCAGCTGGGCAGCCACTTCAACCCGTCTCTTATATAGTTTCCGTCCACACTCACACCGCTTAACACCGGATAGAACAGTATAAACAGTACAAATGCGCTGCCCAGATAAACGTATATCCACTTTCTCCAGTGCTTGTCCTTCCTGTCATCAAGTATCTTTATGGTGTAAGCTATCATGAGCACCACGAAGGGAACACTCGGGAAATAATGATATGCAAACGTACACCTCGATACCAGTATCCACGGAGCAAGCTGTACCAGATAAGCATAGCTCAAAAACATCGCCTTTCCATCGGAATACCTGATGCATCTGTATATCATATATATAAATACCGGAATGCCGACCCACCATACCAGCGGATTGCCCATAGCCGAGATACCCTCCTTAAGTCCGTCAAGAGTGGTCCCGCTATAGTAGAACACAGGCCTTATCATCGTAGGCCACTCGTACCATACCGATGAGTAGGGATGTGTCGCATCCAGATTGGCGTGATAGTTGTACATATCGACCTGATTTTTGATCATGCGATCCCACAGGCTCATGCTTTCGTCGCCGTTTGAGAACGGTATGTAGCTTAGCAGATAAATGACTCCCGCAAGCACGATAAAGAGCAGCACGCACACTCCCAGAGTTATCAGCGTGTACCTCATCCACACAGCTGTGATATGCTTATGCTCTATCCCCTCCGTACTGCCGTCAGGATCCGCCTTTGCGATCCTGTATTCCCGGTATCTTCTGATCATCACCGCAAAGAAAAATATTCCCATGCCCGCGGATGCGTATACCGCCGTCCACTTGGACGCACAGCCGAGCCCCATCGAGACCGCCGCCAGCAATAGCGGCAAAAACGTCTTTACAAGCTTTGTATCATAGAAGCTCATCTGGGAATACACATACATAAAGAAGAACATCGCTATGATGAAAAATGTTCCGTACACATCTATGGTCGCTATCCTCGTCTGGGAAAAATGCATGAAGTCAAATGCAAACAATCCCGTTGCTGCGCCGCTTATGAGCGTGGAGCCGTCAAACAGCCTCCTCGCAAACAGATACAGTATCGGAAGCATACCTATACCGAACAGCGTTCCGATGATCCTCCAGCCAAACGGATCCATACCGAATAATCTGATACCGATGCCTATCAGGAACTTGCCCAACGGCGGATGCGTATTCTCATAATTGTACTGGGAATTTATCATCTCATTGGCAGTCCTTGCGTGGTATATCTCATCAAAATATGTACCGCTTCTCCATGTGACCGGATACTCAAATGTATCCTGCTCGTCAAAGAGCGGCTCATACTCATCCGCGTTTACGGGAGTGAATATATTTCTCTCCTCATCGGTGATGACGATCTCCCTGATAAAGCAGTCCTGATCGTGCACGGTGAGCTTTAGATATCTGTAATCCTTGGCAAGATTGTACGACTCCTGATCCTCATCCTCCTTTTTGACCCTGTCCCAGTGAAAGACATCATCGGCCTTAAGCTCTCCGACGGTCTCATAGCTTACGCCGTCCTGTGACAGATCGAGGGTAAATCTCCTGCCCTCGTTGTGACCGAGATATGTATAGACCATATCTATATGCTTGTCCTCTCCCAGATCAAAGACAAGCTCCGTGTCCGTTGCCCCGTCACTCCTCCACTCGGTCTGAGGCGCATCGGTGCTTCCAAGGTTTATTAGGGCAAAGGTCCCATACACCGCTATTATCGCAAATAAAACGATAAAATCAGTCCTGTTCATCCTAGGCAGCTTCCTTGTAGGCTTTATCGAAAACCTGCGCCTTGGCTCTCTTACAGGCTCCTCATCCTCGCTCTTTACACTTGTAAACCTCGTAGATGCCTTCCTGCCCTTTGATTTGATCTCGTTGGAAAACGGAAGTATCTCCGACGATCTCGTAAACGCGAACCACATATAGCCGTAAACACCGACGGTGAGCAATGCCGTCACGCCTATAATGCCGCCGGTCGGCGCTGACGAGGCACCGTTGACGACAACATTTTTATAAACATGCCCCACGTTCATGAATTGCAAAAATGCAAAGCCCGCGAATACGGCATACATCTCCCTGACCGGCTTTATGACAAATGCGGCGAGCACCAGTACCACTATCGGGAACATATATCTCTCGTGCATGCGCACGGAAAACAAAAACATCGTCCCTATCACTACCGCCATGCTCGCAAAGTAGCGCGACTCATCATTTTTCTTTCTGAGTATGAAAAAGATTACTCCGCTGAGAATGACCGCTGCCAGCAGTCCGACGCTTCCCCACACACGCAGCGGCAGACCGAACATGATGTCATCCTGTGAAGCCCAGTTCTTCCCAAGAAACGCCCATATATTATATGCGTTTACGGAGCCGTACTCGTACTGTCCGAGCGTCTCGATATACTGCTTCATCACTGCCCCGACACCAAATGGCAGCGCCATGACAAAGAACAGCGCTATCGCCGACAGCCCGCCTATCAGATCGCGGACGAATTTCTTTATATCGAAATCCTCTATGAATACCTGCTCTACTATAGTCCATATGAGTATCGGCGCAAATATCAGTGTCTGCGGCTTTATAAAGGCTCCGATGACAAATGCAAAGTAAGCGGGGATCCTCTTTTTTTGCATGCAGAACATCCCCACGAGAAGCACGCACAGGGTAAACACGGAATCCGTCTGTCCCCAAACGGAAGAATCCATAAGAACGATGGGGCTTATCACATACACACCGGCAAGCGTGCAGGCTGAGCCCTCTGAAAATTTTTCCTTTGCCATGCGCCATATAACAAAGCCCGCGCCCAGATCAGCGAGTATGGGCACCAGCTTTATCATGACCCTTGATGCGACAGATGCAGTTTCGATAGAAAAGATCCTGCTTATAAACTCAACGACCCAGAGTATCGCCATGTATCCCGGCGGATAATCCGTGAAGGCATCAAGGCTGTAAAAATTCCCGAAGCCGTTTTCATATATCATGTCGGACCATGAATAAAAGCAGTTCATGTCCGTCTCGTAGCCCTTGTAATGCGCGGCAAGTATCAGCTTTACGACAAGTGCCACTCCAAGTACGAGCGCAATATATAAATACCTTTTACAGCCCTTTTCATTGTCCGCGGCATATCTGCGGTACCCCTCGACCTCGTAGCGAAGCCTCCACAGATAAGCGCCGATCATCATAAACAGACCTATGCCGCCTATCTCAAGACAGTCTATGATTATCTGAAGATTGCTGTCGATCTCCATTATTGGACATCCTCCTTATCTGACGTGTTCGTGTGAGTACAGATGATCCGAACAATACTCGTAGTTGCCGTTGCACTTTGAGCAGAATCTGAATTCAAGCCTCGGATCATCCGCCTCGCTCCTGCCGCATATAGCGCACCTGTGTCTGGCACCTCCGGGATTCATCTCCTTCGGTCTTGTCCTCTTTATATACTCCTCTTTTCTTTTCCTTCTCCTGCGGTCAGCGCGCATGGTCGATCTGCCTCTTCCGAACACCAAAAACAGTGAAACATGAACAAGCGCGCCGACGATAAGCGCCACTCCGTAATAGGTACCGTTTACAAGGAATCTGATCGTGTGATATCCCATAAGTATCAGTGTTATGAGCGCCATCCATTTTGCCTTTATGGGTATGACAAAATAAAGCATGACAAATGATTCCGCATAGGTCAGTGCGTACGCCAAAAACAGTGTCTCGTTGAGATATGTCAGTGTGGCACCGCCGGATATCATATATCCGATATACTCGGCGCTCTCCGACCCATACATAGAGATGTTGATAATATAAAAGACAAGCGTGATAAGCACTACAAGAAATGCTCCTCCGAAGTAAAACAGAGAAAACCTGAATTTCCCCCATGCTCTCTCCAGCGCAGTTCCAAAGAAATAATTGATATAAAGCATAAGGGCAAACCACAAAAGATTTATAACAACGCTGCCCGCAGTCCCTATCAGCTCATATGACGGGTAGATCAAAAACGTCACAAGTCTCCACACCTGTCCGTGTGTTATCTGATAAAAATCAAGGCTCAAAAAATCAAGATATATACTTCTGCCAATGCCCATCTCGAGAAGGCCTATAGCCGCTCCCACGATATTTATGATGGTCACGTATTTCATAAGACCAGTCACGCCGAAGCCCGGAAATCTTTTCTCAAGTCTGTCGATAAAATTCACTTTCTCTCCACTCCTTAAAACAGATTCTTTTTATGAAGGATATATGCCACTCCGCCCGATATCAAAAATGCGACTATCACGGTTATCACAAAGCCCATCGGTTCGTGCGAAAACGGTATCACGTCAAAGTTCATACCGTAAAACCCGGATATGATCGTTGGTATCGAGAGCACGATCGTCATCGTGGCGAGTATCTTCATGACCACATTCTGATTGTTTGATATGATCGATGCAAAGGTCCCCATCACACCGTTCAATATCCCGTTATATATATTTGCCATCTCGATCGCCTGCTTGTTCTCTATGATGACATCCTCCAGCAGATCCTCATCATCGGGATACTTTTTGATCTTCTCGGATCTAAGGAGCTTTTCAAGCACCACCTCGTTTGATCTCAGTGAGGTGGTAAAGTATACAAGTGATTTTTCCAGACCCATCAGTTCCAGCAGCTCGGAATTTTTCTGGGAGCGCTGAAGCTTCTCCTCGATCTGGTCGGACTTGCGGTCTATGATACGCAGATAACGCAGGAAGGAGGAAGCATTTCTGTAAAGTATCTGGAACAAAAATCTCGTCTTCTTGAACGTGTAAAACTCCTTTACCCTTCTGTTCGAAAACGCCCTGAGAATGGACGAATTCTCCAGACAAACGGTAACTATCGTATCCTTTGTCAGATAAATACCGAGCGGTATGGTCTCGTAGTGATCCTCCTCATCGTGCAGCGGGATATCCACGAGTACAATTGTATAGTTGTTCTCGAATTCCAGACGCGATCTCTCCTCTATATCGAGGGGAGCCTTCAGATCGTCGGCGTCTATATCGGTCAGCTCGCTTATGTACTCGAGCTCTTCTCCCGTAGGCTTGGTCACCTGGATCCAACAGCCATCTTCCGGTTTGTCTATCTCAAAAAGCTCCTGATCCTCATTTGATCTGTAAATATTGATCATGACCATCACCTCCCAACAAAAAGTCATAGATAATAATATTATATCCGTTTGCAAAGCTTTTGTCAATCGTGACGCCTCAAAAATAGGGCTTGCTTTTTTACACAAAATAGTCTATAATCTAGTGGTTACATTTTAATAAGAAAAAGTTTTACAGGAAATATTTCACCAAACTGTACAGGAGGTTAGTATATTATGCCAAGATTAGGTATAGATATCGGCTCGACTACGGTAAAGATCGTGATACTTGACGATGATGAAAACATCATTTTTTCTGCATATGAAAGACATTTTGCCAATATCAGGGAGACCCTGAGGGATATCATCGAGAAAGCCTTTGACAAATTCGGAGACATCGAGATCGATCCCATGATCACGGGATCGGGCGGTCTCTCCATCGCTTCACACTTGGACATCCCCTTTGTCCAGGAGGTCTTCTCGGTGGCAACGGCACTTAAGTCACGCGCTCCGAAAACCGATGTAGCCATAGAGCTCGGAGGCGAGGACGCCAAGATCATCTACTTCTCCGATGGTATCGAGCAGAGGATGAACGGTATCTGCGCGGGCGGTACCGGCTCCTTTATCGATCAGATGGCGTCACTCCTTAAGACCGATGCCGCGGGTCTCAATGAATATGCGAAAACATATCAGGCAATATATCCGATCGCAGCCAGATGCGGAGTGTTTGCCAAGACGGATATCCAGCCCCTCATCAACGAGGG
>DMLD01000120.1 GCA_003453515.1 Lachnospiraceae bacterium | reverse complement strand
TGGCGGAATTGGCAGACGCGCAGGCTTCAGGTGCCTGTGGTGGCAACATCGTGTGGGTTCAAGTCCCATCTCCTGCATTTAAGATAGCACGACGAGAGTCGTGCTATCTTAAATTAAGAAAACACTGATACAGGTCATGTTTCCTTAAGGAAAAGCTGTGAAGGAGGCTTTAAATGAGGATATCGGTTGGGATGCTTTTGTTTGCATTGTTTGATTCCGGCGTAGCCTTTTTTTTAGTTTACTATGTAACCAAGGCTAAGTTCGGGGGTGAAAAGGCTATAGCCAGGACCCTTGGCGCGGTGCTTGGGATCATCACCTTTATCATATATTTCGGAGTTATAGTTTGGTTCAACACCTACCCGATCACAGCCCCGGAATCAGTAAAGACCACCGTGTACCTTGCTCCGATCGTGCTTTCCATACTCATGCTTTTGCTGGTACAGCTGTCGAAGCCGATGAAGCCGATAGAGGGCACAGAGGATGAGGATGCCGGCGGTGAGGAAGCAGCTGATGGCGAGGAAAGCTCGGAGGGCGAAGAGACTGCGGAAGAATCGTAGCAAAGATTATAAAGTAGAGGTTGCCACTTTGACATTTTTATGGTAGAATAACAAAGTGTGCCTGAAATAAATATATATAAATTATATAAGTGTAACGGAGGGAATAACAGTTATGAACAACGCGAAAAAGATCATCAAGGAGCAGGGACTTAAAAAGCCCGACAAGAAGGTACAGAAGGAGCAGGCAAAGTCCAGGAAAAACCTTATATTGATTATTATCGGAGCCATCATCATATTGGGTGGTGTTTTTGTGGTTTGCTATACTCAGCTTCGTCCGAGAGCGATCCTCACCGTGGATGGACCCGGCAAGGACGGTAATACAACAAATACTGTTTACTACACGGACGCTATGTATGACATCTATCAGATGGAGTCAACATACAATGCATATGGAATGGATTGGGATTCCAACAATGGCAGCGGAACTCTCTCCACAACCGTGAAGGATCAGATCATGGATACGCTTAAGGAGCGGGAAGTCCTCTACATGCAGGCTCTTAAGGATGGCACGACTCTCGATGACAGTGAGCTTAAGGAGCTTGATACCGAGGTCTCCGATGCCATGAAGGCACTGAAGGAAAACTCAAAGGATGTAAAAGGACTCAGTGAGTCATATGTAAGGGCATCACTTGAGAAGAAGAAGCTTGCTGACAAGCAGAAGCAAAAGATCATAGACGGTTTTGACATAGACGATGCGAAGCTGACCGCAGAGGTGAGCAAGACTGATTATCGTCAATATACGATTCAGTACTATATGATATCGAAGGAAGCGGAGGGAAGCTCCGATTCAGATGCGGCAAGCGGAAGCGCTGTAAAACTTAAGGATGAGGCAACTCTCAAGAAAGCCAAGTCTGACATGGAGGCTCTTCTCAAGAAAGCCAAGACGGCAGACGACTTCACCAAGCTTATAACCGATTCGGACAACGATATGAAGGATGATGAAACAGGTATTGCTTATGATACCGAGGATCTGCTTGAAACGAACACTGACTTTGCGGATGAGAAGACAAGAGCTCTCATCAAAAAGATGAAAAACGATCAGATATCCGATGTGATAGAGACAGATACCATGTATTATATCTTTAAGATGGTAAACAACAATGACCCCGAGGCGTACGATAATGAGGTAAAGAATAAGATAGAGAATGAGGAGAACTCACAGTATTCAACATACTACAACGGTACACTCAAGAAGGAATATACGTTCAAGATTGAGGAGTATTGGAAAAATAGGGTAACCGTAGGCGGAATCACTATAGACGCTTAAAGGAGGAGTAAGATGGCGGTCAGAAGGATCTATGTTGAGAAGAAACCGGAGTATGCCGTACAGGCGAAGGCTCTCACGGGCGAGCTGAAAAGCTATCTGGATCTTGACGGGCTTGGAAGCGTTCGTATGCTGGTCAGATACGACGTTGAAAACATAAGCGATGAGGTGTATAAAAAGGCTCTGGTGACCGTTTTCTCGGAGCCCCCTGTTGACATGCTCTATGAGGGAGAGTTCCCCCATGAGGCATCGGACAAGTTCTTCTCGGTGGAGTATCTGCCGGGACAGTTTGATCAGAGGGCTGATTCTGCCGAGCAGTGTGTGAAGCTTTTGTCCGAAACGGAAGCACCCGTGATCAGATCGGCAACGACATATGTGCTCTCGGGCGATATAAGCGATGATGAGTTCGACAGGATAAAGAGCTATTGTGTCAATCCCGTTGACTCCAGAGTGTGCGATGAGGAGGTGCCTGACACCCTCATAGCCGTTTATCCCGAGCCCGAGGATGTGAAGATATTTGACGGATTTATCTCCATGTCTGATGAGGAGCTGAGAGCGCTTTACGATTCCCTCGGACTCGCCATGACCTTTGCTGATTTTAAGCATATACAAAACTACTTCAGCGGAAGCTGGGATGGCAGCGAGAAGCCAAGAGATCCATCCGTTACCGAGATCAGGGTACTTGACACCTACTGGTCGGATCACTGCCGCCACACAACATTTTTGACCGAGCTTAAAAATGTAAGCTTTTCTGAAGGTGATTACAAAAAGCCGATAGAAAAGGCATATGAGGACTACAAGAGCGCACACGACGCGCTGTATCAGGGGCAGGACGGAAGATATGTCTCGCTCATGGATATCGCTCTGTTGGCGATGAAGGAGCTGAAAAAGCAGGGCAAGCTTGACGATATGGAGGAATCCGATGAGATAAATGCCTGCTCCATAGTCGTACCCGTAGAGGTAGACTACGGCAGCGGCAAGGAGACGGAGGAGTGGCTGGTATTTTTCAAAAATGAAACGCACAACCATCCCACCGAGATCGAGCCGTTCGGTGGAGCTGCGACCTGCCTTGGCGGCGCTATCAGAGATCCGCTCTCCGGCAGAGGATACGTATATCAGGCGATGAGGGTCACCGGAGCGGCAGATCCCACAGTACCTCTTACCGAGACGATGGAGGGAAAGCTTTCACAGCGCAAGATCGTGACCGGTGCTGCGAAGGGCTATTCCTCATACGGCAACCAGATAGGACTTGCGACCGGACTGGTGGATGAGATATATCATCCGAACTACGTTGCAAAGAGACTTGAGATCGGCGCCGTGATGGGTGCTGCGCCGAGAAAGAATGTAATAAGAGAGAATTCGGATCCGGGAGATGTGATTATCCTTCTCGGAGGACGAACAGGGCGTGATGGCTGCGGAGGAGCGACCGGCTCATCCAAAGCTCACAACACTGCCTCTATAGACACCTGCGGAGCGGAGGTACAAAAGGGTAATCCGCCTACAGAGAGAAAGATACAGAGACTCTTCAGAAGAGGAGAAGTCGCACATATAATCAAGAAGTGTAACGACTTTGGCGCGGGCGGAGTTTCGGTAGCTATCGGAGAGCTGGCAGAGGGATTGACGGTAGACCTTGACAAGGTTCCCAAAAAGTATGCCGGACTTGACGGCACCGAGCTTGCGATATCGGAGTCTCAGGAGCGTATGGCTATAGTAGTCGATCCGTCAGATGCAGATAAGATGCTTGGGTTTGCTGCCGAGGAGAATCTCGAAGCGGTATGTGTTGCCAAGGTCGAGTCAGAGCCGAGACTGGTGCTTAAGTGGAGAGGAAAGGAGATAGTAAATATCTCCAGAGCCTTTCTTGATACCAACGGGGCGCATCAGGAAACGGATGTAGTTGTGGAAAGCCCCTCGAAGAATGACAATTATCTGACAACTTGTGATTGCAAAGATGACTTCAAAACCTCGTTTTTAAACAAGCTTTCGGAGCTTAATACCTGTTCAAAGCGCGGCCTTGTCGAGATGTTCGACAGCTCTATAGGAGCAGCAACAGTCACGATGCCCTACGGCGGCAAGTATCAGATGACACCGATACAGACGATGATAGCCAAGCTTCCGGTGACTGACGGGTCTTCGGACACTGTCACCATGATGAGCTATGGCATGGATCCGTATCTCATGAGCTGGAGCCCGTATCACGGTGCACAGTATGCGATACTTGAATCTGTTGCAAAGATCGTTGCGGCAGGAGGAGACATCACTAAGATACGATTTACATTCCAGGAATACTTTAAGCGCATGACCGACGATCCCAAGCGCTGGGGAGAGCCCATGGCAGCGCTGTTGGGAGCATACGATGCCCAGATGCAGCTGGGACTTCCATCGATCGGCGGAAAGGATTCTATGTCGGGAACCTTCAATGATATAGATGTTCCTCCGACACTTTGCTCGTTTGCGGTAGATGTCGCAAAGCTTTCGGATGTCGTGACTGATGAGTTGAAGACACCGGGAAGCAGGCTGGTCAAGTTTGCCATAGACAAGGATGCGTTCGATCTTCCTATTTTTGATAAGATATGTGATACATATAAGAAGATAACTACACTTATCAGACAGGGAGTCATACGATCAGCATATGCGCTGAACGGAGAGGGTGTCGCTGCGGCGCTTGCCAAGATGGCATTCGGAAACAGGCTCGGTGTGAAATTGTGTAAGCATAAGGAGCTTGATTACTATTTTTCAAGAAACTACGGAGAGATAGTTGCCGAGGTAAGTGAAGAGGATCTGCAAAAGCTCGATGCCATCGGCATGGTATACGATCGTCTCGGCAAGGTACTTGATGAAGAGGTATTTGAATACAGGGATGAGAGAGTGAGCATGCAGGATGCGCTCGATGCGTGGACAAAAACTCTTGAAGGCGTATTCCCGACACATTCCTCACCGGAGGGACCGGCACTTAGAAATGAGGTATATGACACCGATAAGCAGGGAGAGAGCGTATACATCTGCAAGCACAAGGTCGCAGTACCGAAGGTATTTATACCGGTATTTCCTGGAACGAACTGTGAATATGATACACATGCCGCGTTCCGGCGGGCAGGTGCGACGACCTCTACTTTAGTTTTCAAAAACATGTCCGAGTCGGATATAAAGGAGAGTGTCGAGGCATTTACTAAGGCAATAGATGAAGCGCAGATAGTTATGTTCTCAGGCGGATTTTCCGCAGGAGACGAGCCGGACGGGTCGGCGAAGTTCATCACATCGGTATTCAGAAACGAGGCAGTGGCTCAGGCTATGCACCGTCTGCTCGATGAGAGAGACGGTCTCGTGCTCGGTATATGCAACGGTTTCCAGGCACTGATCAAGCTCGGACTTGTTCCGTACGGAAGGATCACGACTCAGGAGGATAACTCACCGACGCTTACGATGAACTCACTCGGTCGCCACGTCTCCAGATCGGTATATACCAAGGTCGTGACCAACAAGTCCCCATGGCTTATGAAAGCCGAGCTTGGCGGAGTCTACACAGTCCCCGCTTCTCACGGAGAGGGAAGATTTGTTGCGGACGATGAGTGGATAGAAAAGCTCTATAAAAATGGTCAGGTGGCCACACAGTATGTTGATCTTGACGGTCATGCGACCATGGACGAGGACTTCAATGTTAACGGATCATATGGTGCTATCGAAGGTATCTTAAGCCCTGATGGAAGAGTACTTGGAAAAATGGTACACTCCGAGCGTATAGGAACGGGAGTTGCCATCAACCTGTACGGCAATCAGGATCAGATGATCTTCGAAAGCGGCGTGGAGTATTTTAAGTGATGAGTCAAACAATACAATTTGTACTGGCATCCCAGTCTCCCAGACGTAAGGAATTACTTCAGAGGCTGGGAATTTCGTTTCAGGTGATAACATCCGCGACCGATGAGCGGGTATCGTCCTCCGATCCCGCTATGGTTACGAGTGTGCTCGCAAACAGAAAAGCGATGGCTGTTGCGGAGGGACTTTTGTGTCAGGGCGGGACACTGTGGATGAGACAGCCTCTCATAGAACAGGGAACGTTTCGCATCGGACCCGCCGATAAGGCGAGCGTGATCGGAGCCGACACCGTGGTTGTCATAGACGGACAGATCATAGGAAAGCCCGGGTCGGTCGTGGAGGCGAGAAAAATGATGCACCTTTTGCAGGGACGGACACACGAGGTGTATACAGGTGTTGCCATACTTACCCTTCAGGACGGGCATCAGGACAGAGGACGAACCTTTCACGACAAGACGATAGTCCATGTCGGTGAGCTTGATGAGATAGAGCTTGAAGAATACATCACATCGCCCGAGCCTTATGACAAGGCAGGAGGTTACGGGATACAGGGAGAATTTGCAAAGTATATAACCGGGATAGAGGGAGACTACTATAACGTGGTCGGACTGCCTATAAATAAGCTGTATCAGGAATTGAAAAAGCTGGGAATAAGGCTATGATAACAAGCAGGGACAACAAAAAAATAAGATATATAAAAAAGCTTTTAAAAAAGGCATCGTTCAGAAAAAGCGAGGGACTGTTTGTGCTTGAGGGCTTTAAGTCCGTGGCTGAGGCTGTATATCACTCTCTTGCAAGTGAGGTCTATATATCCGACAGGACGGATATGGCAGCACTGGAGGACGAGCTTGGATTGCTCATAAAAAAAAGAGGCGATAACAGACATGACAGACCGTCTGAGCTTTTGAAAAATATCGGGACAGAAACGGTTGAGGATGATATTTTTAACGAGGTAAGCGATACCGTGACGCCTCAGGGAATATTGGCTGTCGTGAGGATGCCTGAATATGACAAAGCCTTGATCTACGGCAGGGAAGACGCAAGGCTTCTGTGTCTGGAGGATATAAGGGATCCCGGAAATCTGGGGACCATGATAAGGACGTGTGAGGCCGCGGGCATGGATGCGATCGTGCTGTCAAAGGGCTGTGCGGATGTCTACCAGCCAAAGGTCGTGAGATCGACCATGGGCTCGCTTTTGAGAGTTCCGTGCATAGAGTGTGAGGGCGGATTTACAGCTGAGCTGGAGAGGTTAAGTGACAGTGGATACACACTGTATGCGGCGTGTCTGCAGGGCTCGACTGACTACAGGGAGGCTAAGTATTCGGGAAGGCTCGGGCTGCTGATAGGCAATGAAGCGTCGGGGCTGACTGATGAGGCGATAGGTATCTGCAGGCAGAGGATAAGGATACCCATGTGCGGCGAGGTCGAGTCGCTGAATGCAGCC
Organism: Lachnospiraceae bacterium; assembly: GCA_003453515.1. Taxonomy (GTDB): domain Bacteria; phylum Bacillota; class Clostridia; order Lachnospirales; family Lachnospiraceae; genus Eubacterium_F. Next base: position 243 of record DMLD01000120.1, on the reverse strand, counting down.
GTATCAGCTGCAATAATCATGTATAGGATGATGCGGTAGGATAGGGATGCGGTGATAGTATCAGTATTTCCATAATAAATGAACATAATGATACCGGAAAGGATGGGATGATATGGATCTTAAAGGAAGGGATTTTCTGACACTGCGTGATTTTACACCTGAGGAGATCAGATATATGACGGATCACGCAAAAGAGCTGAAAGAGATGAAGAAAAAGGGAATAGCCCACAGAAATCATGAGGG